>JAESSZ010000558.1 GCA_016763875.1 Nannocystaceae bacterium | reverse complement strand
GGCTACGGTGGCTCCGATGGTCGGCGGCCGCCCAGGCGCGACGCTGCCACCAGCCGGAGGCGGTCCGGCCACACCACCGAAACCGCCGATTCGGCACGCTGTTTCCAGCGACCCCGCCTCGTCCACGGGGACAATGACGGGCATGCCCATGACGACGCCCGCACCAGCGGCAGCTGCGCCCGTCGCCGAGGCGATCCCGCGTAAGCGCACCATCTTAGGGATGCCTGCGCAGGAGTCCGGTAGGCCCGCAGGGCCGCCAGCTTCGGGCGACGTTGTGGCGCGTCGTGCTCCCGCGGTTGTTGTGCCGCCAGCGGAATCGCCGACTCCGGGCGTACCCGAAGCGACGGTTCGGGCGGGCAGTGGCCGCGTCATCGGCTCTCGCGTGCGGCGCAACCGTGTCCCGACCATTGGCACTGCGGTCCTCAAGGCGAGCGCGACGAAACGTCGGGTCGACGGCGGTCCCAGTCCGTTGACGGTCGAGGCCGCCAACGATGCTCGGACCAACGATGCTCGGACCAACGATGCATTGGCCAACGGCGTGGGCGTCGACGCCGACACCAACCGCGTGGCCAAGGACGCCGCGCGGCGCATGGCCGAAACCCCCGCGCCCCCCGAACTCCGGGCGCCCAAGGGCCGGACCTTGTCGCCCAGGGAGGAACTCCATGAGGCGCCCCGCGGTCGCACCGTCGCCATGGACGCCGCCGAAGTTAAGCGCGCCGCGGTCGCCGGAAGCGGGCGAGCGAAGGCATCCGAGAGTGCGACTTTGGGTCTAGACCTGATAGCCGAGGACAGCGCCGCGGCCGCGGCACTCATGGCTTCGACGCCCATCGTGGAGCAGCCCTCCCCGACGCGTTTCGGTGCGCTCATCGTGGTCGGTGGACTGATCGCATTGGCGTTGGGCGGACTGACCGCCTGGCTCGCACTCGATGACGACGGCGAGCGAGACGCGGGCAGCGACGTCGCACTCGCCAACGTCGCTCCCAAGACCGACCCGGTGGCGGTTGGCGGCGATGCGGGAGCGCAGGCCGACAAGCAAACCGACAAGCAAACCGACAAGGATGAACCGGCGCCTCCGGACGAGCCACGTGTCATCAACGTCGCCGCACCCGATACATCGCCGGCCGCGGAGGCCGACTCGCAACCCGTACCAGACGGGCCAGCGTCGTCGGGCACCCTGCTCGTCAACGCTGCGTCGTCCGCCCACGTATTGATCGACGGCAAAGACATGGGGATCGGCCCCTACTCCGGACAGCTCGCCGTTGGCTCACACCAGGTGCGTGTCACCACCCCCGGCTATCAGCCTTGGGACAGCACCGTCGAGGTCCAGGCCGACGAGCGCGTATCCGTGACGCCGACGCTACGACGACGCAAAGGGGGCGGCCGCAAGCACCACAACGGCGGTAGGGCCGATCCGGTCCCCGTACCCGATTCGCAGCCCCCGAAGACGGACCCTCCGAAGGCGGACACGCCGAAGGCGGACCCTCCGAAGGCGGACCCCCCGCCCAAGAAGGACGACGTGTTCATGAACACGGACACGGGCAAGCCTTCCGGGGGTATCTTCTTGCCGGTTGGCAAAGGCAAGTGAGACGACACCACAGTCCCGACCTGAGTCCTTGGTTCTTGACGATGCTCCGCGCACGTAGCCCCCGCAGGCGACTTGGCGGTGTGTTCCGTTCGGGCGTGGCCATTGCAGTCGTGGCGAGCATGGGTCTGTCCGGGTCGGTCAGGGCGGCCCCCACCGTCCCAGCCGTGGTCGCGCCGAGCGACGAGGTCGAGGAGATCGTCGCGCAGGCGGTCGAGAAGTTTCAGGCCAAGGAGTACGACGAGGCGGTCGCGTTGTTCGAGCGCGCCTACGAGGTGTCCCCGGAAGCCAACTACCTGTTCAATATCGGACGGGTGTATGAGCAGGCCGGCAACTTAGAGAGCGCGGTCGAGTTCTACGGTCGCTTCGTGAAACTGCCTGAAGTCGACCTCGGCGCGCGCGAGGTTGCCCTCGATCGTCTGCGGGTCCTGCGGGGAGTCCTGGAGGAGACGGCGGAGAAAGAAACGCCGGAACCGGAACCCGAGCCTGAGCCGGAGCCTGAGCCGGAACCCGAGCCGGAACTCTCGGACGACTCGAAGAAACCCAATGGCCTGCGCATCGGTGGTTTTGTCCTGCTTGGTGTAGGCGTTGCGACCGCCGCAGGTGGTGGTGTCTTCGGTGGTCTCGCGCTGCAGCGTGAAAACGATCTCGACGGCCTCTCGACGTTCGAGGGGCGCGACGACGCGGTGACCAAGGGTCGACGGAACGCATTGGTGGCCGACATCATGTTTGGCGTGGGTGGAGCAATGGTGGTCACAGGAGTCGTCTTGGTAGCCCTTTCCTACTCGAAGAAGCATCGCGGTCGCAGGGCTTCGGTCGCACCGAGCCTGATGCGGCGCGGCGGCGGGCTGACGGCCGAGGTGCGGTTCTAATGGGCGTTCGCGCGATATTGGGTCTGGTCGCCCTGGCGGGCACAACCGTGGCGTGTTCGCTGACGTTGGACTTCCTGCAGTGTCGCGACACCGCAGACTGCGACAACGCAGACGGTGCGACCCTCATTTGCCGAGACAACGAGTGCATCGCGCCGCCCGACCCGACAACGGTCCCGTGCACGACGGCGGCGGAGTGTGTCGAGGCCGTCGGGGATGACCAGATCTGCCTCACTAGCGAAGGTCACTGCGCCGCGTTGACCTCAGCCGCCTGCCCCTCGCTTGTGGTGCCCAACGAGGTACCCGTGCAGGACCTGGTTTGGCTTGGGGCGATTCAGGCGACGTCCTCGCCCTACACATCGATAGGCGAGCCACTGCAGAACGCGCTGCAACTCGCGGTCGCCGACTTCAACTCGGTCGCCAAGATCGGGGGCAAGAGTGTCGGTGTCATCTTGTGCGACTCGGAGGGAAGCCCCGACGTCGCTCGGGCGGCGGCCGACCATCTGATTGCCGCGGGCGTCCAGGCGATCGTGGGGCCGACGTTCTCCGAAGAGGTCATCGAAGTGGCGTCCTCGACCGTGGACGCGGGGGTGTTCCTCATGAGCCCCACTGCGAGTTACAAGGGCATCACCGAGTTGGCCGATCAGGGCTTGGTGTGGCGCAACATCTCAAGCGACGTGCACCAGGCCGCGGCGCTCGTCGATAGGATCTCGCTGTTAGATCCAGACCCGACCAAGGTCGTGCTGTTGGTCAAAGACGACCTGTACGGCAATGGGATTCTCGAAGACATCACGGACCCGTTGCTCGTGCGGCTGCCTGTCGGCGGCTTGGTGACGCTCAAATATTCCGACCCCGCGTCGTTCTCCAGCAACGAAGACCTGCTGAGCCAGTACGGGTCGCGTATCGCGACGGCGTTGATGGCCAACCCCGATACCATCGTGGTCGTTGGCACCAACGAGGCCCGAGAGCTGATTCTCTTCTACCTCGACAACTGGACCGACCTCGAACCGAGGCCCAAACTCCCGCGGTTTATCGTGACGCATGGCGGTGTTCCTGAGATGCGAGGCATCGTCAACGCCGTGGCCGAGAGCTTTCGGGTTGGATTGATGGCGAACATTGAGGGGGTTGCCCCGATCATCCAGGACGAAGAGAACTTCGCCGCGTTCAACGTTCGCTACAAGATCCGGTTCAACGACCAAGAGGCTCTGACGATCTCTTCCTTGTCGTACGACGCAACGCTGGTGTCGCTGTCCGCTATGGCCGCGGCCGGCGACGGGGCCACTGGCGTCGACATTGCGGCCCAGATCGCCCGCCTCGTGGACCCCACCGGGACGCCGATCTCGTTCGGTGGCGCGGGCGTCAAGTTCATCACGGACGCCACGCAGCTGCTCGCCAACGGTTCTGCGCTCGACCTTCAGGGGGTCAGCGGTGCGCTCGACTTCAACCTCGCGACTGGCGAGGTGCGGACCAATCTCGTCAACTGGGGTCTCGTGCCGCGCTCGACCAACTCGATCGATCCAGTCTTGACCCCGCTGCAGCGCTACGTGCTCGACGCACCGCCAGCATCCGGCGGAGACTGGGTTCCGTTCGAGTAGGGTTGTTCCGGGCGTCCCGGGTCAATGTGAGGTGGGCTGCGCATGCAGGCGCGTGAGCAGTTCGTCCACAGCGTTGCGAGTCGCGACGCTGTCTGCATTCAGCAGACTCCGCTCGATCCGTCCCGCGATGATGCCCAACTCGGGTGAACCAAAGGTGCCGGCCGACCCCGCGAGTTGGTGGGCGAGTCTCACGGCACGCTCGCGTCGGACTGGGTTGGTCGCATCGAGATCGTCCAGCACAGCGGAACGCAGCTCGTGGACCCGTCGCGGCAGCACCGACATCAGATCCGCCATACCCAGCCCAAGCCCAGGCTCGGCTGGCGCATTGGGCTCGGTATCGTGCAGAAGGGTCTGAATCTGGCGCGGAAGCGTCATCGGATCGAACGGTTTGCCGATCGTGCCCAACGCGCCCAACTTGGCGTAGTGCTCGCGTTCGTGCGCCTGGATGCGCGCGGTCATGAACACCACGGGGATCGCCATCGTCGCGCTGTCCTGCCGTAGGCGCCACAACGTCGCCGGCCCGTCGAGCTTGGGGAGCATGACGTCCAACAAAATAATATCTGGTTGCTCTTGGCGTGCAATATCCAGGGCGGTTTCACCGTCATAGGCGACGAGCGTCCGCCATCCACCCACTCGCGACAACGCGAGCTCCGCGACGCGTCGAATGCTGTCGTCGTCCTCGACGATGAGGACAGTTTCGATGTGTGTTGGGCGAGGCACAGCGGACACAGATTGGATGCACGAGGCGCGCCAACGCGGCGACTAGGTGACACCCTAGGGTGCGCCTAGGTCAGTTTCCCGCGTTTTTGTAGCGCTCAAGTCGGCGGTAAAGCGTCTTGCGATCGACCCCCAAGATGCGGGCGGCGGTGCTGCGACTGCCATTGACGGTTTCGAGAACTCGCAGGATGTACCGCCTCTCCACCTCTTCGAGTGACGGCAACTCAGAGGGGTCGTCGGCAGCGACCACGACGTGGGATGCGCGGAACGAACGCACGCGCTCAGGAAGATCGCCTGGGACGATCTCTTCGTGTTCAGTGAGCGCTACGGCCCGCTCAATGCAGTTCTTCAGCTCGCGGACGTTGCCAGGCCATCGGTAGTCGCACAGGCGCTGAGCGGCGTCGGCAGACAGTCCGACGATGTTCTTGTGTGCCGACTCCGCGAACTGCTCGACGAAGATCTGCGCGAGTTGCAGGACATCGGTGCCACGGGCCCGCAGCGGGGGCAGTTGCACGCAGATCACGTTGATTCGGAAGAACAAATCCTCGCGGAACTCGCCCGTCTCGCAGCGCTCCTCCAGGTCACGGTTGGTCGCGGTGATCAGGCGCAGGTCTACGTCCTGCTCAGCATCGGAGCCAACCGGACGAATACGACGTTCTTCCAGCGCACGCAGCAGTTTTGCCTGCATGGGCATGGGCAACTCGGCGATCTCGTCGAGAAACAAGGTGCCGCCGTGCGCCCGCGCGAACAACCCGGGCCGGTCGGTGCGGGCATCGGTGAACGCGCCCTTGGCGTGGCCGAAGAGCTCGCTCTCGAGCAACTGCTCCGGGATCGCCGAGCAGTTCACGGCGACAAACGGACCGTCGGACCTCCGACTCTGTCGATGCAGCGCGCGCGCGGCTAGCTCCTTACCTGTGCCGCTTTCGCCGGACAGTAGGACCGATGCGTCGCTGGGCGCTGAACGCGCCAATAGGTCGTAGGCCTGGCGCATGGCGACGCTCGTGCCTTCAAGTTCACCAAATCCGTCTGCACGGTCGACGGCCGCGCGGAGTCGGCGAGCCTCGGCCCGCACGCGTTGTTCGTCGAGGACTCGATGGACACGATGTGCGACGACGTCGAGATCCAGCGGCTTGACGAGGAAATCGGCGGCGCCGGCTCGTACCGCTTTGACGGCCGTGGCGACGGAGCCGAAGGCGGTCATCAGCACCACTGCGGGCGGGCGTGGCTGCTCCGAGAGCCGCCCGCACATCGCGATGCCGTCCATTCCCGGTAGTTTGAGGTCGACAAGGGCGACGTCGATCTCGTGCTGCCCGTACGCAGAGAGAGCCAGCTCTGCGCTGCCGTAGCCCACGGATTTTAGTCCGCGTTCACCAAGTCCTCGGACGAGGATCTCGCGCAAGTCATCGTCGTCCTCGACGATGAGGACTGTCGCTCGAGCCGCCGGTTGCGCCATTCTCGGCAAGCTTACAGCAGGGTCCACCGCTCCGCCGGGGCCGGGCATTTTACCCCGACGGGGTAAAGTGCCCCGTGGGGGAAGGCCCGTGCGTGCCGACGGAGCGACGGTCTACCCTTGGCCCCGAACCTGCAGCGCCGTAGACAGTTGCGTCGGCGGCAGTGTCGGCAAATAGTGAGCCTCTCGTGGACAGCAGCAGACATCCGTTCGCAGCCCTGGTCGCCGCGATACCTCTCCCCGCAGGCCTCGTGGATGCCGCAGGGCGCCTGGTGCTGGTCAATCGTGCATGGGGGAGTTGCGCGGCCCCTGGCGCGGTCGTGCAGCGTGTCGCGGGACCCGAATACTTCACCCACCTCGAACACTCGCTCGCCGAGGGCACGGCTGAGCTGCATCTAGCGGCGGTGCCTGCGGTGCAGTCTCGCGGGGCAGAATCGGGACGCACACAGGCTGACATGGACCTTTTCGAACCCGAGCCAGAAGCGTCGTGCGTCGAGGTCGGCGGGGCCATGGGAGGCGCTGTGTGGTGCACGCGGATCGCTCCCGCAGGCGATGGACTGGCATTGGTGACCCACGAGGACGTGTCGGTCCGACGTCGAGCGCAGGCAGACCTCCGCAAGAGTCGCGCGCGGCTCCGTACAATCCTCACCGGTGCGCCTCTGGCTTTGTTCGCGGTGGACGCCGACGGCGTGTTCTCGATGGTGGAAGGCATGGCCGCGGGTGCCGCTGGCCTCATTACACCCGACGTGATCGGCAAAAAGGTCGACAGCGAGTATCGGCACATCCCAGACTTGGTTGGTGCGGTGCGTTCGGCGATCGACGGGGCCACCGCGGTGACGACGGTCGAGGTTGGGGCCATGGCATTCGAGGTTCATTGTTCTCCAGAGTTGGACGCGGCCGGGCGGACGATCGGTGCGGTGGGGGTCGCGACGGACGTGACCGAGCGGGTACGCGCGCAGCGTCTGAAGGACGACTTCGTCTCGGTCGTCAACCACGAACTCCGGACCCCGCTGACCTCGATCCACGGTGCGTTGTCCTTGCTTGAGAACGGTGTCGCCGGGGAGCTGCCCGATGAGGCCATTGAGCTGACCTCGATCGCGCGAACGAGCGTCGACCGGCTGATCCGAATGATCTCCGATCTGCTCGATCTCGATCGCCTGGACTCGGGACGCTTCGAACTCAATCGCACACGCTTCGACCTCGCGCAGCTCGCGGCCGATGCCGCGCGCGAACTTTCGGCGTTGGCCACCGACGCCGAAGTCACCATCGATCACAGTCGCTGCTTGCACGCACAAGTCGAGGCCGACCGCGATCGTGTGCATCAGGTGCTGACAAACCTGCTGTCGAACGCGATCAAGTTCTCAAACCCTGGTTCCCAGGTGACAGTGTCCATGAGCCGTATCGACGGTTTCGTGCAGGTCTCGGTGACCGACGAGGGACCAGGCATCCGTGCCGAAGACCGTCCACGGTTGTTTCGAAAGTTCTCGCAGCTCGCCTCGGCTGGTGACAGTAGCCGTCGTGGCTCAGGCCTCGGCCTGGTGATCAGCAAGTCCATCGTCGAGGCGCACGGGGGCCGCATTTCTCTGCGGAGCGAGGTCGGGGCTGGGTCCACCTTCACT
>JAESSZ010000557.1 GCA_016763875.1 Nannocystaceae bacterium | reverse complement strand
CGTTGCCCGCGCCAGTGACGACGATGTCGAGCGCACCCGCGTCGAAGTTGCCTGCCGCAATGTCGGTCACGGCAGCCCCCGTGGCGAACAGGTCAAACATGCCAAAGCCAGCGACGTCGTCCAGGAGGAGCGAAGCTGAACTCTCGCCGCCCACCACGATGTCGAGGTCCACGCCCGCGTCAAAGGCCCCCGCGTCGATGCAGACCGCCGATAAGCCCGCGTTGAAACTCGCTGAGGCGTTGAAGCTGCCGTCGCCCGCGCCCACAAGGAGCGAGACATCCGAGCTGCCCGCGTTGGCGGTGACGATGTCGAGTTGGCCATCGCCGTCGAAGTCAGCGATCACCAAGTCCGTCGGTTGCCCGCCCACGGCGAGCGTGTCCGGCGACAGGAAGAAGCCGGTGCCGGTACCGAGCCGAACATCGACTTCGTCGTCGTCGTCGCTCGCGATCGCGAGGTCCAGGTCGCCATCGCCGTCGAAGTCGGCGATCTTCACCGCGGACGGGGCCGCGCCGCTCGCGACGGAGAATCCTTCGAGCAAACAGACCTCGCCGACGTCGACGTCGCCGTCACCGCACGTGTCGGGACCGCCATCGCTGGCCGTAGTTTCAGAGCCGCTCGATGTTCCGGTTGAGGAGGAAGTACCACCCGAGCCAGTGGTGCCCGAGCCAGTGGTGGTGTCCCCAGCGGTGGTGTCCCCAGCGGTGGTGTCCCCAGTGCTGGTATCGGCCCCGTCCGAGGTCGTCGTCTCATCGGCTCCATCGGTACTGGTCGTCTCCGAGGGCGGCTGCAGACTGGAGTCCTCGACGAGCCCGTAGTTGAACGAGATCTCGGTATCGACAGCGGTCACGCGCTTGGTCGCCGTGTCCAGTGCGGTGCGCTCCAGAGGGTTCCAGAATCCCCCCTGGTCGATGCCGATCGTTAGAATCTGCTCGTCGCGGTCACCGACGATCGCGGTTGTGTACCGGTAGATCCCCTGTAACTCCATGTTCAGGGCGATGTCAGGCTTGACGCGGAACGCAGGTCCAATGTGGCCGACCGAGGCGTCGAACGTCTCAGAAATCTCGATTTCGATCGACTCGCTGAGCGCGCCCGGTGGGAAGACGATCGTGAAGATGCCGTCCGAGGACGAGGCCATACCACCGCTGGGGCCGATCGTGACCAGCGCGGGGCCGTCGGAGTCGGACGCAACCATGGCGTCGTCGGCGATGCAGCCAGCCGCAAGTAAAGGGGTCGCGATGAGGGGAGGCGCCCAGGCGCACAGCAAAGCACGTGTGATCCGCACCCGGGCAGCTTAACACGCAAGTGCCGTACACGGCGCATTGTGTGCACTTGCGCTTGCCGCCGTCGGTACCCGCTGTCACCCTTGACGCTCGATGCGCGCCGTCACACGACAAGCTCTGCTGGCCCTCCTCGTCGCTTCGCCACTTGCCTGCGGTGGTGGGGGCCAAGCGACCGCCACCGAACGTCTGTGGGTCTCGGCGGTGCCGACCGACGCCAAGGCCCCCATCTCCGCGTTTGCGACAACGCGGTACGGGGACACCAAGTTCCTAGGCGCATTTTTTTCTGGGACCTTGCTGCGCGGCAGTCACGACGTCTTCGAATGGCGCGATCGAGGCAAAGGGCGTGCGCAGCTACGGTTTTTACAGGATGGGGCCCGCGTCGATATTCGGCTAGAAACCTGCGAACCCACCACCGGCTTTGATCACTGCCTGCTCGTTTGTGGCGATCCGACGGGCGCAGTGAAGTACCAGTCGCGCAAACGATGGGTGGTCAAGCGCCCGGGTAAACGCAAGCCCGCCGCACTGGTGCTCGACGCGATGGCTCAGTTGGCTCAAGGCGATACGCAGCTCGCATCGTGGCTCGACGTCGAGACCGAATAAGGTTGCAGGGTGGCCCAGACACGTGCGCAGTGGCTCGCTGCAGAGCCGTTTAGCCTGGCCTTGAGTGCCGGTTTCTTCGGGTTCTTCTCCCACACAGGCCTGCTTCAAGCACTCGAGGCTCGCGAGCTCATGCCGCAACGCGTGGTTGGCGTCTCCGCGGGGGCGTTGGCCGGTGGGTTGTGGGCCAGCGGTCTGACCGCGACAGAGATCGCCGAAGAGCTGTGCGCGCTGCGACGTCAGGACTTTTGGGACCCGGGTCTACCGCTCGGCGGGATACTGCGTGGTCGCAAGTTTGCCGCCAAACTCAACGCGCTGCTGGATGCCTCCGTCGCGCAGACCTTCGAAGGGTGCCGCGTGTCGTTCGCTGCCGTGGTCCACGATGTCTTCGCACGGCGATCGAAGGTGATGGACACCGGGCCGCTGGCGGTTGCGATCGTTGCTTCGTGCACCGTGCCGCTGATGTTCAGGCCGGTACTGCACGAAGGACGCGTGCTGGTCGACGGTGGTGTCTCGGACCGCACTGGGTTATCGGCGTTGCCCAAGGGTAAGCGGGTGCTCATGCACTATCTACCGTCACGACGTCGCATCGGATGGGGCGCCAACGATCCCGTGCCCAGCCGGGTGCCCGACCGGCCGGGTCTCGTCCTGGTGACGCCCGAGCTGCCCAAGGTCTCACCGTTCAAGCTCGAAACGGGCCCGGTCGCGCTGCAACGGACCTTGGAGCACGCCGAGCGTTGGTTGGACGTTGCCGTGGACGAGACGGGCGAGTCGTTGCCGTAGGTTGCCAGTCTCGCCAAAGCGTCACCCGACGGGCTTGGTCTCAGGCGTCGAGGTGCCCTCGCAACCCCAGCCGAAGTTGTCGAGGAAGACGTAGGAATCGAGGATCGAGTCCGAGAGGTCGAAGATCGCCAGCACCAGGGTTATCTGCTCGCCGGGCGTGACGGGGGCGGTGCTCGACAGCCACTTGGTGCCCGCGTGTCGTTTCATGCACGTGCCCGCGAGTTCGGGCGCGCCCGTGCCGTTGTCATCGCGAAAGTCGAGGAACCCGGCGTTGAGTGAGATCGGGTTGCCCTGGTCGTCGAACGAGATGTTGCCCGTCCAACTCTCAGACTCGAGCCAGCCGATGTACATGTCGTTGTAGGTCGAGCCGTAGTACGCGGGGTACTCCGTCGAGAAGAACGCGAAGTCGTAGGACAGAGAGTTGTTCGTTGGAGGAACCGTCGCGACGACGCGGATCTCGGTGTAGTCGTTGGCGCTCCCGCCCTGGTTAAACTGGTCCTGGATAGTACTGCTGCAGTCGCCAGTCCCAAGCACCGTGGGGTCGGTGGCGCAGTCTCCGAGGACGTCGGACGTGCGAATCGGCGCAGGCAGCATCAGCCCCTTGTCGTACTCGTCGCCCAGATCGTCGTTGCAATGCGTGGGTCCCAGGTCGATGTCGTTCGCTGGTGTCTCCGAATCAAGATCGGTCACGAAACCACTGCCGATTACCGCGAACGCTGAGCCTTCGCGGGGCGCCCACCCGTCCGTGTTGCCGAAACCCGTGCGCACGCCCATCGCGGCCGGCGTGCCGTCGACCGAAACGGTGACCTCTGCATCGCCGGGACAGCCGAGTCCCATTGCTCGAAAGAGGTCCGTGGTGCCGTCGTCGCAGGGCGTGTGCTCGTAGGCGTCGCATGCCTCGTCGCAGTCGCCACCTTCGGCACAAGGCAGGCCATCGCTGTTGCTTCCGCCGCCGACGTCGAGTTTGTCGGCCCCGTCGCTGGGGACGTCGTTGTCATCGCTGCCACTACCGCCGCTGTTCATCGGTATGCCGCCGTCCTGCGCCGTCCCCATTTTCGCGGGATCCTCGCGTTCGTCGCCGCAGGCGCCCAGGAGCAAGAGAGAGGCTATCGGTAGTGCCCGGCCAAGGCCCCCGCAGTTGACCCAAGTTCCCATGCCGACAAGTTATCAGGTGCGCAATCGGTGTCCAAGGCGCGCAGCGGTGGTAGACCCTCGCTCGCGATGTCCGATACCGCGCCGCCGCAGACCCCGCCCCAATCCTCGCCGCAGCCCTCGCCGCAGTCCCCGACGTCTGCGCCCAAGAGCACGTCCGCGGCTCTGCCCACGATCGTGGACCTTGGCCCCAGGTTCGCTTCGTTTGTCGAGAACCTCGCCCGGCCGGTGATCTTCTTCGACATTGAAGCCACGGGCACCGACCCTCTCTCCGACCGGATCGTAGAACTCTCGGTGGTGCGAGTGGGCCCGCCGCCGATGTGGATCGAGCCGCCTCGTACCTGGCGCGTCAACCCACACACGCGCATCCCCGCGGAGGCCAGCGAGGTCCACGGGATCTTCAACGACGATCTGGCCGATGAGCCGAGCTTCGGCGATGTCGCGCCACAGATCGCAGCGTTGTTCGAGGGCGCAGATCTCGCCGGGTTCGCGATCGGTCGCTTCGACGTTCGCATTCTCGCCGCAGAGTTTCTGCGCGTTGGCGTCGACTTCGACCCCGCGCGGCGTCGTGTCATCGACAGCCAAGTCATCTTCCACACCCGTGAACCCCGGAATCTGACGGCAGCCCTGCAGTACTACCGCGGGCGCGAGTTGGTGAACGCCCACGGCGCCGAGGCCGATACGGTTGCCTCGCTGGAGGTGTTTGCGGGCCAGCTCGAGCGCTACAGCGATCTGCCGTGCGCGGTCGACGGTTTGCATGCGGTGTCCTCAGCGCACAACGACGCGTTCTGCGATAGCAGCCGACGGTTTACGTGGCGGGACAACGAGCCCGTGTTCAACTTCGGCCGGATGCGGGGCAAGGCATTGCGCTGGGTCGCTGCCGATCCCGACGAGCGCAAATACCTCCGGTGGTTTCTCGATGGCACCTTCGACGAAGACGCCAAGGCGATCGTTCGCGAGGCGATGGTTGGCAAGATCCGCTGTCGTCAGCCGTCGGCCGCTTCAGCGCGTCCGCGGTGAATGAAGCGTAACGACGGGTTGTCGAGCAGCACCGTCGTTTGCTGCGGCACGCTGTGGGTCAGCCACACGTTGCCGCCGATTGTCGAGCCTGCGCCGATCCGCGTGTCACCGCCGAGAATCGTGGCGCCTGCGTAGATCGTGACGCCGTCTTCGATGGTCGGATGACGTTGCTTGTCGCGCTGACGCTCCGAGGTGGAGACCGACAGCGCTCCCAGCGTCACGCCTTGGTACAGCTTGACGGACGTGCCGATCACCGTGGTTTCGCCGATGACCAGTCCCGTGCCGTGGTCGATGAAGAAGCGCTCGCCGATCGTCGCGCCCGGGTGAATGTCGATGCCGGTGCGCCCGTGAATCAGCTCGGCCATCATGCGCGGCAGCAACGGGACTCCAAACGTGTACAGCTGGTGCGCGACACGATGGACCGCGATCGCCAACACGCCCGGGTAGCTCATGATGACCTCCGCTGGACTGCGCGCGGCAGGGTCTCCGGCCAACGCTGCTTGTACATCGGTGTCCAGCACGGCACGGATCGAGGGGATCCGTGAGATGAGTTCGATCGAAAGGTCGTGCGCCCGGCGATTGATGGTGGCGTTGGAGCACGGCTGACCGTCCGCTCCGGTCTCTGGGCTGTCGCACAGTGCGCGCCCGATCACACGTTCGAGCCCCCGCAGCACGCGAGCGCAGCGCTCGCCCACGAGCCAACGTGCCGTGAGATCGTCTAGCTGCTCGCGGGTGAAGTACCCGGGAAATAGGATCGCGACGAGGTCGTCGAGCAGCGCTGAGATCTCGGCCCGGGACGGCAAGTTCTCGCCGTCCATGTGGTTGATGTTGCCGTGCTCGGCGTAGGATTCGAGGATCGCGTCGATCGCTCGCGCCAACACGCGTTGTTGTTGGGGGCCCTCGGCCATCGACCGACGATACCCGTTTTTGGAGCCCTGGCGATCTCGGGCATACGATCCAAGTTCGTGTTGGCGAGCCCAATTCCATCGACGCAGCTGCGGCACCTGGTGCAGCAACTCCTCCTGGGTCACGTCGACGAACTCGACGCGCGCTGCACCGCAGCGTTTGTTCAAGGGTGGAGCAGCGCGCTGGCCCTGATGCGTCGGAGTGAGATCACCGCCGCGGGCGCATCGGTCGAAGTCCAAGCGGCGGTGACTACGGCGGTCGACCGGGTGGAGGCGGCGCGTCGTCAGGTGCTGGATGACGATTCAGAAACGCCTCTTGCGGCCAGCGACTGCGGCGACGGGAACTGAGCGTGCCGGTCCTCCTGGATTGGCACTTGCTCGCCCGAGGCCGAGCGTCGCGAGCGACTCGTCAACGCCCAGACGTTTAGAGTCAGCCGCCCTCGTGAAGCGCACCTGGCGCGGCTACCTGTGGTGCCATCGGCGGCCGATGCTCCCGCGGTGCCGCGGTGGCTGGGCGTGGCTGCGGCTGCGGGGGCCACTCGATCCGGTGCTTGATCATGCGCCGCTTGAGCGCATGCCGGGTCACCCCCAGCAGGTGGGCAGCCTCAACGATGCTCCCCGCGCGATTGAGGGCTTGATTGCAAAGGAGTCTCTCAGCGTTGCGAAGGTTCAGGTCTTCGAGGAGGATCGGCATGAAGTTCAGGATAGGTGAAACCGCGCTGGTGGGAAAGCAATATCTCGTAAGATTAGATACTAATTTGTCATACGCTAATGGCGCGAGAACGACCGGAAACGCTGGGGCGTGTAAACGGTCTGAGACCGAAACTTAGAAAACACGCCCTTGCCCGCGCGAATTCACCATATCCAGCATCAGGAGGAGCGGTTTCGGTAAGGCTCGGAACCTTACTGGGCCATGAATGGTTCTGTTTTGGCCCACTTTGCGTGATGGCTAATAGACCATTACCGAACGACCACGATGTTGGGTTCAACAGCCTTTCAAAGGCGGCGATTTTGGCCCCTCGACCGAAGGCGGGTTGAGCGCACTAAGATCTCGCGACTCGTATGGAAACCGCGGCACGTGCAAGTACCATGCGGCGACCGTGACGGAGGCCGGAGCTACGGCGACCAAGACCATCCGCGTCCTGGTCGTGGACGATGAGGTCAATCTCAGGGTCGCAATCGAGCGCCGGCTGCGCAAAGCCGGGATGGTGACCGCCTGCGCGTCCACGACACGGCACGCGATCGAGCGACTGCGTGCCGATCCGTACGACGTTGTGTTGTGCGACCTACGAATGCCGGGCGGCAGCGGCGAGGAACTCATCCGGTGGTTGGGCTCCCACTCCCCCACGACACGGGTGATTGTCATCTCGGGCTACCTCACCGAGGAGTTCGTCAAGACGTTCCCCGAGGGCGACAACCTTCGGCACGTCAGTAAACCGTTCCAATTCGACGACCTCATTGAGCAGATCGAAGCGCTCGGTGCTCGCAAGGGGTTCTACGGAAGTTCGATCGAGGTCGAGTTGTTCGACTACGTGCAGATGATCGCGCTGACCGGCCGCGACAAAGTGATCGAGGTCCTCACCCCAAAGGGCACGGGCGTCATTTGGTTCGAACACGGCGATATCGTGCACGTTCGGTACGGTGACTTCCGCGGCGAGACTGCATTTTACCACCTGCTGTCTGTGAACCGCGGGACGTTTCAGGAAGCGTTCTGGCGGGATCCGCCGAAGCGGACGATCCAGCGCTCGAGCACGCACCTGCTGATGGAGGTGGCTCGAATGGCGGACGAGGGCACGCTCCAGAAGCTCGCGGCCCACGTGCTGGACGAGACGATCGTCGAGGCGCCGACGGTGATCGACGGCGCTGTCCCCATCGAGATTGAGGACGAGACGTCGTTCGAATCGCTGAATGCGATGAGGCGACCGCGCGTGCCGACACTGGACGACGGGGATGCTCTCGACGTTGCGGCGGTACTCGCAGCTGAGAATGCCGCAGCGCTGCGTGACGCTGCGCCCGAGACCGCGGCACCGCCCGTTACATCGGAGCGAAGCAGTGTCACAACGGCCGCCGCGTTCCAGCGGCCCGGCACGATGCCCAAGCCCAAGCCGGCATCGCAGCCAAAGCGACGCACATCGCCGCCAGTCCAAGAACCGAGCACGCTACAGCCCCTGGGCCCCAGTGAGTCGGGCGCAGGCCCCATCGCAGGTCATGCGATCTTCGAAGACCCCGACACTCGGCAGGTGATGCTCGAGCAGTTCTGGGAGTTCGACGGCATCAATGGGGTCGCCATCATCTCGAGCACGGGCAAGGTCCTAGCCGAGGACATGCGCAACAACAGCTCGATGGTGACGCTTGCCGGGTTCTACATGCGCGGGGCCGCTCGTTTGGCGCGCACGCTCGGATACAATGTGTTCGACGGTGTGGTCGCGCGATCGATGAACGGGCAGCAGATGGTGATGGTCAGCATGGGTGCAGCGTCGGCCGTCTTGTCCGTCGACGTGGGCCGCGATCCCGAAGCTGTGCGCGACGCAGTCATGGGGGTCGAGTGACCGTTCAGGCGGCAAGGGAGCAACTGCTCGATCTGCTCGAGGAGCTTGGCGCTATCCAAGGCGTTCGGGGCGCAATGATCGCGACTTCCGATGGGGCTTTGGCAGCTGGGGCACGCAGCGGATTGCCCGAGGCCGTCGCCAACGACGTCGCAAAAACGGTTCGTCGGATGACTGTCGCTTCCTCCACGGTCGGCGTTCCGCTGCAGGAACTACTCATCAACTTTGGCGCCGCGCGCATGATGGTTATCCCCCTTCGCGATGACGCGACGGTTGTCGTGCTGCTCGAGCGGGATACGGCCGTC
Organism: Nannocystaceae bacterium; assembly: GCA_016763875.1. Lineage (GTDB taxonomy): Bacteria > Myxococcota_A > Polyangia > Nannocystales > Nannocystaceae > JAESSZ01. The sequence continues at coordinate 5,483 of JAESSZ010000557.1, read as the reverse complement.
TCACCGGTGCGCAACCTTCTTGGGGTGCAGTTGGACGAGCTGCAGCACCTGCTCGACGCGCAGCCGATGCGCGTCGCGGACCACGGTGCCGGTGACGAAACCCTGGACGAGATCAGCCGGATCATGCACGGACCACTCGGCGGTACGATCCAGCGGGTGTCGCAGCAGTTCGAGATCTTCTCGACAGCTGCGGGTCGCAGCCCCAATGACGCGGCGGAGATGATCCGTGAACAGATGCGCGAGTGGCTGTTGTGCTGCAATCCGTCGCCGTACACGTTGCCGCTACTGGTCGATGGTTTGGGCCAACTGCTGGACGCGGATCCTGCGGCCCGCGCCGAGTTCATGGAGTCGGTGCAGACCATGATCGCGGCCGAGCAACCGACCGCCGACAAGCTGGGCCGCTGAGCGCGCCCCGGGCCGCCCACCACGAGGGGTCCCGAGCCTGAGAGGCCCCGTATCACCCCATGGCGGGTCTTCTACGTAGTATCGCTTGACGCCGCCCGGCCGATCGCTTACCTACACCCCCCCGTAAACATTGAGCATTCTTGCCCAAGTAGCTCAGTTGGTAGAGCAGTGGACTGAAAATCCGCGTGTCCGTGGTTCGAATCCGCGCTTGGGCACCCCTAAGCCCCCGCAGTTGTCTCTGCGGGGGCTTTTTTTCGGCCGGGCCCGAGCCTGTGGACGGGGTCTCGCTGCAAAACGCTGCGACCGATTTGCTCCCGCGCCCACGGTGGGCGGGCAGGGCGGTTCGGCGCACCACCCACGTCCGACAGCCACGTCCGACAGCCACGTCCAACAACCTCGGCGCAGCCGGGCGCGCTCGGTGGGGCTGGGACGACACCTCGAAGTTGAGAAAGCTGAGCTGGCCGGGAGGGTTTAGTTTGGGTGGCCGCGGGGGCCGTGGAGCGACAACGCTATCTCCCCGGAGTGCAGCACGGCCGCGGTCGCCCTGAGCTTGCCGAGCCTTGACAGCTCATGGGCCGACTCTTCTCGTTGGAGAGTCCGCGCTACTTGGTCTTGCCCATTGCGTCGCACAAGGGGGAGCGCTCAGGGTCAGACGAGTCGCAGGCCATCGGCCACGGCCCGTAGAGCATCTCGGCACGTAGTGCCCCCAAGATCGCGCGTCGGGGGTGCTCCTCGGTCTGGAGCCCGTCGTAGTAAGTGTCGTAGCCGATGCACTCGAACAGTTCGGCGGAGACTTCGGAGATACAGTCATCCATGTCACCGCAGCTCTTCCGCGCGCACTTCTTGAGATCCCTGGCGAGCTTGTTGATGTCGTCGCAGGGCTCTTCGTCGTCGAACTGCTCACGAAAGTAGGCCTTTTGCACGTCTGCGTAGCCTTTGCAGGCAAGCTTGCAGTTCCTGATCTTGTCCCATTCTTCGGTTTGCGGCGCGCAGTCGCAGCTCGCTTTGCAGACCCTTTCAAACGCCTTGGAGAGTTTGTGCGCGTCGCTACAAGCCCCCGCTGACAGAGCGAAGGAGATAAAACCCAGAGCGGTTGGAATCTTCGCAGCCACGCGGGAATGCTAACATCCGAGAAGCTCGGACGCGATTGTTCTATGATGTCGTTGAGGACCGGCCTTGATCATCGTTACTGGTACTAAGCGAAGCGGAACCTCGATGTGGATGCAGATTCTCATCGCAGCTGGCCTCAAGCCCATAGGTGAGCAGTTCTCTGATACCTGGGAGGAAACGCTCAAAGACGCCAATCCGTCTGGGTTTTGGGAGTCTTTCTTTCGCAGAGGTATCAACTATCACACCAACCCGCACCCCGAGAGCGGCGCATATCTCTTTCCCCATCAGACACGGCGCCATGTCGTGAAGGTCTTCATTCCAGGTCTGGTGCATTCTGATCGTGCGTATATCGACCACGTCGTGGGGACGCTGCGGCCTTGGCGAGAATACGAGGCCTCGCTGCACCGGATGTTCGCTTTGGAGGTCCAGGAATATGGCCGTTCGTTGACGCAGGCATCGATGATCCCGCCGCACCTGCACTGGTGGACCGAGAACTTTTCGTTGATTCGAGACATCGCGATAAAGCAGTACCCGGTCAGCCTCTCGACCTACGATGCGCTGCTCGAAGATCCAGAGAAGGTCATCACACAGACCCTGCAATGGCTGGGCTGCGGAGATGCTCGCGCCGCGATCGCGGCGGTCAAGCCCGAGCATCGCACTCAGCAAGGTGCGCAGAGCGACAGTTTTGAGCCAGAGGTTGCCCAGTTTTGCGACGAACTGTACGAAACGATCGACCGCCGCGCTCCCTTGGGTACGAGCTTTGTCGAGCGCCTCAACGAGTGTGACGAACTCTTGATTGATCGTGTGCGCGAAGAGGAACGCAAGGCCAAGGAGCGAATGGCGACATTCAAGGAAGTGCCTTGATGTGCGTTGCGAGCGCCTGCAGTGCTACGACAGCTACGAGGTGCAGCGACGAAGGCTCCGTGTTCACGAACGTCACGCTCACGACCCGAGACGGCACGACGCACTTGGGTCTGATCGTCTGACCGCCGGTTGGCAATGTCGTCATCGGGTGCTCAAACGGTATATCTACGCTCGCGTAGCCGGTGTCGCGGATGTCCAGTGTGGCAAGCCCATCGCGCGACAAACGAACTCAACGTACGCCCATGTACTGCATCGTTCCAGGCCGATGAAACTCCTGAGTCAGTCCCGAATCTCGTCCACAGATTCTTCTGACGAGCCGTTTAGTAGCGACCAAAATGGCGGTAGAGAATCTGACAATTCGCTTCGCTGCCGCAGAGCTCCAGCCCTTGATTGGGCAAGCGCTTGGCGGTCCATGTCATTGTGGTGCCGTGTTCCAGCAGGGTTCCGAGAACGTGAACGGGGGTGGCTAGCACATCGTTGCCTTGGTCTTGGAGAACGTGTACCTCGAGACGAAAGATATCGGGCTCTGTCGGGCTGATCAGCACTTCGATGCGCACTCTTTGTAGTTTGTCATTGGAAGTCTTGAGCGAGATTGTTTGACTGCGCGCCGCGAGATCGAGAGCGAGAAGATCTCCGGGGGAGAAGGTCGAGATCTGTGAAATTCCGATGTAGGTTTTCTGTCTAGCGCTCTTAGGAGGAATGGGGGTGCCGCTGGCATCGCGCTCTGCACGGTGCCACAGGATTCGTAGCAGTGGCACGTCTTTGGTCAGTCGTTCGCAAGCTCGCGTTGGGTTTTTTGGCATTGTCTCGCCAACCTTCGATGCGCAGAGCTCGGCTTCTCTGGCTGAGATAATCTCGAAAGTAAAGAATGCCGTCTGGTCTGCTATGACTTCGCTCCCCAGGATGTTGACGGACTGGATAAAGTGCCCGGTCTCATGCACTTTCCGGCATGAGCTGGTGTAGCCCGCTTGCCAAATGGATGGCTGCTGGACTTCGATGTGGAAGCGCTTTGGGTTCTTCGCATCCACGCGAATTGCGCTTCGCCCCATGACAAGGATTTTGGGGGTTTGGCTGGGCAGGCTGAGTTCCACGTCGCCATTGGCGAGGAGTTCGATGCAGGTGTGAGCGCCTTTCCATCGCCCGAGAGGGCTCGGGGATTCTGGCTGAACAGGTTCGCTTTTCGCGATCGTGTTGCGGGTAGGCGTGGCGGCTGGGCGCGTCGCCTCTCGAGATTCACAACCGCTGAGGGAGGCGATGGTGATGGCCAGTGTGATGAATATTTTGCCAGTGGCAATTAAGGATTTGGATGTCATGCGGTTATTACCTCTAAGATAGCCACCATAGCTCCCTACCACCACGATTCACCGCAGCCTCCACCGCCGCAACATCAACAACCTCCGTACCACCACAACGCGGCACCACCTCGCGGGCTGGGCTACTCCTTCGACGCTGGCACGCATCTGACTCAACGTCGGCCTCCGCCCTTCCCTCGCTCGGCTGCAGCCTCTTGCCCACACGCCCTGCCCCAGCAGCGGGCCAGCACCCGGAGCTCCTCTCCGCAGCGCCTGCAGCTGAACCGCAAAAATCCGAGCTCGAAGTCGCCGCAGCGGACCATGCTCTGCAGTTCATCGACTGCAAAGCGCGGGAGCGAGGCGTCGTTGCCCTCCGCTCGCGCGGCAAAGTCTCGAAGATGCTCGGCGACCAGGCTGACCGCATCACTGGCCTCGGGACGCCGTGGTTACCTCCGCTTCCTCGTCATCGTCGGTCATGGGTGAACGCTCCTCGTCGGCGAGCGTAGAACAGGCCAAGCGATTCGGAGCCAGGCCCCGGGAGCGGCGAACGCGGTCTGGCGACCGTCGTTACCACGCTGGGCGCCTTTTTTTGGGAACGCTTGGGACGTCCCGGCAACAACCCCTCCAATGCACCCGATGAACTCAGCCCTGGGGGCTACCTGCTCGCGGTCGTCGACCGCCGTCGCGCAAGCTGCGGCGGCACTGGCGCATTGACAGGTGCGAGAAACCACCATGCTTGGCGCCTTTTTTGGGAACGTTTGGGAGGCTCTCCACGTTTCTTCGTCGATTGCCCTGGCTCGCGTCCCTGCTCGTCGGATGTGGAGATGACACCGGGGGCTCCGGGGCGGGGTCTAGCGATGGCAACACCACCGGCGAGATGTCCACGACGACGGCGGCGGTCTCGACGACCGCCGCGGGTGACGCGACCACCTCGGGTGAAGCGACCTCCGCGGGTGAAGCGACCACGGGCGACGCGGAGACCACCGCGGGTGACGCGACCACGGGCGACGCGGAGACCACCGCTGGCAATGCCGCCCTTGTCGCCGTCGACGACACTGTGTTCGCGAGGCAGGACGTCATGTTGGTCACGGATGCTGCCGGTGGGGTGTTGACCAACGACGTCGCTCCCGACGTCGAGCCGGTCGACATCGTCAGCTGGGATGCCATGTCCGCCGCGGGAGCGACGGTCGTGGTGGCGGTTGACGGGAGCATTACCTATTCTCCCCCGGCCGGATTCTGGGGCCCCGACACATTCGGGTACGCGATCGAAGACACAAGCGGGGCGACCTCGTCGGCGACGGTGACGGTGCACGTCGGCCCGATCCGGATCCCGCTGACCGAAGTCACGGCAGGGGTGGGCGGCTTCGTGCTCAACAGCGAGGCGGTGGGTGACCGGTCGGGGGCATCGGTGAGCGGAGCAGGAGACGTCAATGGAGACGGCATGGACGACCTCCTCGTCGGTGCCGCGTTCGCCGATCCCAACGGCCCGGCCTCGGGCCGGAGCTACGTCGTGTTCGGGAAGGCGACGACGACGGCGGTGGAGCTGAGCGACATCGCGGCGGGGGCGGGCGGCTTCGTGCTCGACGGCGAGGCGGTAGATACCCGTTCGGGGCTTTCGGTGAGCGGAGCAGGAGACGTCAATGGAGACGGCATGGACGACCTCTTCGTCGGTGCCCCCCATTTCAACCCCAACGGCGTCGTCTCGGACCGGAGCTATGTCGTGTTTGGGGTCCGGACCCAGGGCCCCTAACACGCCCCCGGCTCGGGCCGCGAGCAGTGGCGCCGGACGAGCAAAGGTCGCATGCAGCGGCG
>JAESSZ010000556.1 GCA_016763875.1 Nannocystaceae bacterium | reverse complement strand
TGCTGGCTTCGCGCAGGGCGTGGTAATCGTGTGCATGGGCATTAGCCACGCCGGCCCAATCGAGCAATCGGCGGTGGTGATGACGCAGCCCGCCGTCAGAGACGCTAGCGCGACCGGCAGGACACTGGAGGGCAGTACGGCGTAGGCAATCTTATGGATGGGCATATCTCGGTTCTCACGCGACCGTGATGTCGCCCTCTACCTGTCCGCCAAACCGCCGCCGTGATCACAAGTTTTTTTCAGGAAGGCCCGAGTACCAATCAGCGAGCGCCACTCCGATTCGCTCCGGTTGGTCTTCCTGGACGTAGTGCCGACCTCGACCGATGAAGACAGTGCGCAGGTTTTTGACCGAGGCCTCGAGTTCCTCGGCCTTGTCGGGCGAAATGATCATCCCTGGTTTTGCGTACAGCAGTAGTTTCGGCGTCGATGACGTCCGCAGCCACTCGCTGGAGTTTTGGACCAGCGCCACGACGTCCATCGGGCCATCGCCCTCAAACGGAAGCTCGCGGGGAAATACCCGCATCGGTTCCCTGGACCCAGGGTCTGTGAAGGGCTCGCGATACGCATCCATTTCTGTTGCGCTCAGCCTGCGCACCGTGGCAAAGCGAAGAAACTTCTCAATGAAGAAATTCTTGTCGACGGTCATCTTGCGACCCTTGTCCGGATGACGCAGCCGTTTGAACAGCATGCGCTGCAGCAAAGACGCATCCTCCCAGCGCAGCGGCTCGGTGATGGCCTCCATGAAGGCGATCGCTTTGACATTGCCCGGGTGCCGCGCGGCGTAGTCGAACCCGAGAATCGAGCCCCAGTCGTGGACAACGAAGGTCACGTTGTGCAAGTCCAGCGCGTCGATGAAACCCTCAACGTACCGCGCGTGGTCTTGCACGCGATACTCGAGCTCCGGCTTGTCCGACCGACCCATCCCGATCAAGTCAACGGCGATGACCCGACCGTGCGGGGCCAGATGCGGGATGATGTTTCGCCACAGGTAGCTGGACGTCGGGTTGCCGTGCAGTAGCAAGATGGGATCGCCGCTCCCGACTTCGACGTAGTGCATCTTGTCGCCCTCGACCTTGGCGTACTTCGGGGCGTAGGGGAACGCGGTGCTGACGTCGCTCTGGACGCTCCGATGGCCGCAGCCCGCGAACGAAAGCACCCCCACGAGGGCGGCAGACAGCAGGGTGTGGACGCCTTGTTTGCTCATCAACCCCACGTACGAGACCGACAAAGTGTTAGTTTCCCCCGATTACGGCCAACACTTTCTCCAAAACGGTACAAGTCGCCGGCTTCCGACGCATACTGCCGTCATGGGCGTCGACAGCATCGAGGAGCTACGCGTCTTCATCCAGGTCGCCGACAGCGGAGGGCTGTCGGCCGCGGCGCGTGCACTTGGCGTGGCACCCAACCAGGTAAGCCGCAAGCTCGCGAAACTGGAGCGGCGCCTGGGAGTACAGCTTGTCCGCCACACGACGCGACAGTTATCGGTGAGCGAGGAAGGGCTGCGATTTGCCGTGCATGCCCGCGCAGTACTGGACCGACTCGCGCTCGCGGAGGAGGAACTCCAACTGGCGCGGGGCGAGTTGCGCGGGACCGTTCGACTCCAGGTCTCCTCCCTCATGCTCCAGGCCGATCTCATGGCCGATCTTCGGGAACTCTTGGCCGCCCACCCGAAGCTCCACGTCGAGGTCCTCATTGAAGATGCACCCGTGGCGCTACTCGCTCGCCGATGCGACGTCGGACTGCATGTCGGCCGGCCGCCAGACAGCACGCTCATTGCCCGACGACTCGGCTCGGTGACGCCCTTGCTCGCCGCCGCGACGCGGTACCTGGATCGCGCGGGTCGCCCAGAAGAACCCAGCGATCTGGCGCACCACAGTTGCCTCGTGTTTTCCGGAAAAGCGCCGTCGAGACGGTGGCTGCTGCACGCGGGCGATTCGCCACCGACAAGCGTCACGGTTGGCGGGCAAATGGCGAGCAACGATAGTCGGGCGCTGTTCGATGCCCTGTGCGAGGGCGTCGGGATCGGTCTGATTAGTCGTCGGGCGCTGCAGCGCGGCCTCGCTTCGAGCGCGCTGGAGCGTGTTCTGCCCCGATGGTCCTGCGCGCCATTCGAGTTGTTCGCGCTGACACCACCCGGCCCCCGCCGGGCCCCACCGGTGAAAGCGATGGTCGAGATCTTACGTCGTGCGGTTGCACGCTTGGACTCATGACAGACGCTCCCGAACTCAGTCGGAGACGACGCAATACGCGGTGGGTTACTTTGGCGCGAGCCCACATGCGCGACGCACCTTGTCGGCCAACGCGCTCCGCGGGTAGCGAGTGATGAACGCCTCGCCGGCCGATGTACCCCGGGCATCACGAAGACCGCAGCGGGAGATGGCTTCCCACGCCTTGCGTTCGGGCTTCATCGATCCCTCAGGAAACTGGGTCGCGTGCCGGGCGAGCGTGGCTATCAACGCCTCCCACTGTTCAGCCGACAGTTGGTCCCTCGCAACCAGCATGAGCGCTGTCTCGCGTTGCAAGCGATCGTCAACCGGTGGCGCCGTGGGGGGCACGGATGCCGGGTCTGAAACCGGGTCGGGCCTCTTGCGCGGGTGCGGAGGCGCAGACACCCGTACTTCCGCCGGATGCGGGACAGCCATTGTCACCGCGCCTACCTCCCTCGGCACTGCCGCCGCGAGCTCGGGCGCCACGACTGCAGAGTGGGGGTCTCGCCGTAACGTGCCCGACCGAAGTTTGCTCGCGGTCTCGGGCTCCATCCCCTCCGCGGTCGCGTCGCGCTGCGCGTCCGGGACGAGGGCTTGCCACGTGAGTGCGGCGGTCTTGACCGCCCCCACACCAGCCGTTGCAATGCCAACGCTCAACGCGACCGGTTTTACGACTGCGAGCCAGGCTGCGGCCCGGCGCGAGTGCGCACGATTCGCCGCAGGCCCGGGCGCGAACGCATCATCAATAACCTCGCCCGCCGCAAGTCGTGCGCGGACCAACGCGAGGTTGCTACGCTTGGCATGCAGCGAGGTCGCAATGGTGCACCGATACGCGTCGAGGTACATCGACGCGTCCAGTAGGTCAACGGGCGCCATATTGACTCCTTGTCCGGTGCGGCGCGTTGCTCGAGCGCGGACGATCGTTGCGAGCCTGCGCGCGCACGATCGCCTTGGCGAACAGCGCCCGCGCGAGCTTGGCCGGGGCTTCGAACAT
>JAESSZ010000057.1 GCA_016763875.1 Nannocystaceae bacterium | reverse complement strand
TGACCACCGCCGTGACCACCGCCGTGACCGACGGCGCGAGCGGGCAGTCCACCAGTGGCGAGTTGCCTGACCCAACCGCTGGCGCCACCACGGCAGGCCGTGGGGGCACAACGATGGCGGTCGGGGACACTGCGGCCGAAAGCACGAGTAGCGCGAGCAGCGAGAGCGCCGACGACGGTCGGCCCGCGCGCTGCGGTGACCGCACGCGAGACGCCGAAGAAGACTGCGACGACGGCAACCGCGACGAAACCGACGGATGTCTCAGCACCTGCGTGGTTCCAGTCAGTTGCCTCCACATCATCGAGGAACTCGAAGGTGTTCCCGATGGTGCCTACCGAATCGATCGAGACGGCGACGCACTGGACGTCTATTGCGATATGACCACCCACGGTGGTGGCTGGACGTTGCTCGCCAAGGTCAACCCCGCTGACATGGACACGACACCCGAGGACGAGCCCGTGGGTTGGTTCAACATGGTGCTTACCCAGACCGCCCTGACCTCGCCTGACTTGATGAGCAACGCGCCGCTCGAGTCGCATGGGGCCTCGAACTTTGCGACGTTGCTCGGACCAGGCTCGCTGGCGCGCTTTGAAATGGTCGCCCAGAACGACTACCGAACGAGCGTCGACTGGTACAAACGCACCGACGATGCCGCGACCTTCACGCGTTGGTTCGGCGACAACGATGCCGCGACTGAGGTCTGCCTCGACGTCGACATGATGCAGACCTGCTCGATGGGCACGATCGACGCCACCAGCGGAGCCTGCCGGCTCGTGGGTATGCACATGGCGGACTACGGCTACGACGCCGGGTGGCCCGTTCACATGCGATTGCAGAACGACAACTCGTCCCGTCGCGGCGTATGCAGCGACACGTCGAACAACCAGAGCAACGCGTGGCCAGACAGCCACTCGTCACACTGGGGCAACGCGCTGCGGATCTGGCTACGGGAGTAGCCGCGGTTGTGGCGACGCTGACTGGCGCTACGGCTTAGGGTGCGCTTGCAGGTACGCCCACACCGTGTCGGCCCAAAAATCGTCGAACGACGGGATGTGGCCACCCCCTTCGATAGTCCACAGCGCGACTTGTCCACCAGGAGGGCAGTCGGCGTAGGTTTGCAGCTGTGTTTCTTCGCCCTCGAGATCAACCTCGATGTCGAGCGTGCCGTCGGGGGCTAGCTCCCCACCGCATCCGTTGTGAGTGGCCCATTGCGCCACGGTCTGCTCCGCCGAAGGGTAGGTGAGGCCGCCGTTGCTGCCTCCGTCGTAGGCGATCGTGTCGTCGTCGGTGCCGTGGACCTGCAGGATGTTCACGTGGTCCGCAGCTGTGCACGCGCTGGCGTCCTCCCAGGTGGCTCCGGCGAGGCTCACGATCGCGGCGATTCGATCTCCGATCTCGCAGGCGAGTCTGTGGGCCATGAAGCCGCCGTTGCTGTGGCCAACAAAGTACACGCGGCTGGCGTCAACGTTGTACTGCGCTTCGACGTCGTCGAGCACCGCCTCCAGGTACGCGACGTCGTCGACCCGCTCGTCGCCGAACTTGCAGCAGGCGTCCGTGGCGTTCCAGAACTGGCTGTCGCCCGCGTCGGGCGTCCCGTCAGGGAGCGCCAGCAGATACCCATGCTCCTGTGCGTCGGGCGTGAAGCGAAAGTAGACGTTCTGCAGCGCTGCGGTCGCGCCGTATCCGTGGAGCAACACGACAAGAGGCGTGGACACATCCGGATCGTAGCTTTCCGGGACGACCAGAGCGTAGGGACGCTCGTCGATTAGTGCGCTGTTGTCCGGCCCGGTGGTGCCCGACGATTCGCCGTCGGCGCTGGTGCTTCCGCCGTCGCTGTCATCCACACCGCCGGACGAACTCGCTGGCAGATCGACGGTGGCGCTGGACCCCTCGGAAGTCTCGCCCTCGGCAGCGGTTGTGCCCGAGCCGGTGGCGCCGTCTTGCCCGCCGCCGTCGTCGTCGGACGCGCAGCCAGGAGCGGTAACGAGCGTGACAAGGGCGAGCCCGAAGGCCGTACGAAGCGGGTGGAGGCGAGTCACGGTGCGGAGCATACTCGACCGTGACTGCCCTATCACGGTCGCTCTCGGCCGGGTTCAGTCCGCTCCGGCGACGTCCGCTTCTACAGCGCGTCCAGGACGGTCTGAATCTCCGCCAGGTCGGCGTCTTCGGGGTTGGCTTGTTGGCCCGCCACCAATGCGGCGTCCGCCAGCGCGCGAGGTTCGGGCTCTCCAGCGACGGCCGCCTTGAGCGCCTCGGCGTACTCGAAGACCGCGGCGCCCTTGAGCAGCAGACTGTGGTCCGCGGAGATCATCTCGGCAAACGTGAACGTCTGGCTGATCTCCCGCACATCGAAGGTCTTGGCATCGGCGTACGTCGCGGTCACGGTGAACTCCGTGTCGGGCGTGACGAGATCGGGTGCACACGTCTCGATGTGCTGGTGAAAGACCATCGCGTCGTTGGGTGAGAGGTGCTGCGGCTCAACTTCGGCCGGGTCCTCGCTGATCTCCTCGCCCGAGAACCTGATGACCTCGAAACCCGGTGGCATGTCCAGACGTACCGCAACGTTGCGGGCGGCGACGCCCATCGTATTGACGAAACCGTCGGTGAATATTTTCTGGGCCTCTTCGGTGCTGTTGATGAATACCGACGCACCCTTTCCCGCGTCGCTGACGACATCCATCAGCTCGTCGTTGTACTCGTTCGCGCTGCCGACACCGACGGCGACCATGTAGATCCCGTCTTCGTCGTTACCGCCTGCATGCGCTGCGATGATATCCACATCGGTCACGCCCGCGTTTGCACCGCCGTCGCTGACCAGCACGATCCGGTTGATGATGCCCGCGGTGTAGGTGTCCTCGGCCAGCGCATAGCCAGAGGTCAGGCCGCCATGAAGGTCGGTGCCGCCGCCAGCTTCTAGGGCATCACATTTGTCGACCACCATCGGGTCGTTGGCGCCGCTCACCGCGTAGCCGCCGAGCACGGTGCTGTTGTCGGTCGTCCAAGTGACCATCGAGATCTGGTCGCCCTCTTTGAGGCTCGCGGCGATGGCTCGACAGGTCTCCTTGAGCATGTCCATCGCGTGCCCCTGCATGGAGCCGGACGTATCCAGGACCAGCGTGAGTGCGATGTTGTCGCGGTCGTCGTTGGTGATCTGTTCGCTCGCGACGCCGATTTGCAGCACGTATTGACCGTCGTCGCCGACCTGGATGAGATCGGCATGCAGCGCGACCTCGCCAGCCACTGTTGGTGGCGCATAGTCGAACGTGTAGTAGTTGAGGAACTCCCAGGTCCGCAGACCAATGCCGCTGAGGCTGCCGAAGTCGCTGAGCATCGCTTCGCGAGCCTGCACCGGTGATGACATCGAGTTCGAGTCGTCGGGCGACAGGTACAAGGTGACGTCTTGGGTGTCGTTGCACTCCTCGACGGGTGGCTGGAACTCGGGGTCGTTGGGGTCATCGGGCAGTGGTGCGTCGCCATCGCCGCCGTCGTCATCCCAACCGCCCCCGGTGCCGCCATCACCATCGCCATCGCCATCGCCCTGGCCTGCGCTGACGCCATCGCCCCCGTCATACTCACCACTGTTGGCGTCGCCGTCTTCACCCGCCGCATCGTCCAACTCGGAATCCTCATCCTTCGAGGCACAACCCGTGGCGAGCACTAGTGCGATGGGGACCACAAGCGAGCACATATGCCCACGAACGCTACGTCGATGACCAGCAACAGTAACCATATGCAGGCCTATTCGCAGTTACGGCCAAAAGGTTCCCTACGGGCGAAATCGGTGCGGCGGGAACCGATCGGGCGTCGTGGGGAAAGGACCGGTGTCTATGGCCTATCGAGCACGCGGATTGAAGAGCAAGATCGTCATCGCCCTGGGGCTGGCTCCGACCGCGTTTGTCGCTGGAGGGTGCACAGGACGGCCGTTCGACCCGGTTGATGACATGGGTGGTGGCGACAGCCCGGACGATGGGGACGACGGAAACGACAGCGCGAGCAGCGGCCCAACGACTGTCGGAACGTCCGGCGGAGACGAAGGCACTTCGTCCGCAACGACAGGCGGCGACGGTGGATCTGACGGGGGATCTGACGGGGGATCTGACGGTGGACCTGACGACGGGGCCGACACTCTCCCACCTCCGCCGGTCCAAATGTGCTGGCCCACAGACGATGCATACCTGGAGGTTGAGATGTGGCTGGCGCTCCCAGCCGACGGCGTGTGCGTCTGCGATGCACCGTGTCAGAACGCAGCCTTGGCGGAATGGTTTGGGGGCAGCTGCGACTTCAGTTTCGAGGGCGTTGTGTGCTCAGAGGCCTTCGGTGACCAATGCCACGTCATCGCCACTGTTCGCGAAGAAGGATGCGGCAAAGGACGTCCGCTGTTTGTCGACGAACTCGCGCGCGTGGCCCCGGCTCAGACGCGCGGGGACTGGGCAAACATCGGTGCCGCGCCGCGCACCGACAACCTGGGATCCCAGCACCGCGGTGCGCTCGCGCAATACTGGACGCACGCCGCGTTGGCGGAGCACGCATCCGTGGCCTCATTCGCTCGCTTCGCGCTGGATCTGGTTGCGCTCGGTGCCCCGCCCGAGCTGCTCGTGGACACCGCCGCAGCGATGCAGGACGAAACAAGGCACGCGCGCATCGCCTTCACGCTAGCGGCGGCCTACGCCGAGCAGAAGCTCGGACCCGGACCCATGCCGATGCACGGCGTGACTGTGGGCAGTGACCCAGCAGCAATCGTCCGTGCTGCGGTGCGCGAAGGTTGCGTCGAGGAAACACTCGCGGCCGCCGAGGCCGACTTGGCCGCCCGTCGAGCAACCGACCCTGCCGTCCGAGCGGCCTTGCGCAGCATCGCCGACGACGAGGCCCGCCACGCGGTGCTCGCCTGGCGTTTCGTCCAGTGGGCCGTTCACAACGATCCATCGCTCGCCAGCACGGTGCGGGACGAACTCGACTTGGCGTGCGCGGCGGTGGAACAGGCCGGCCCTTGGGCTCCGGACGCACTCCCCGTTTCCGTGGCGACGGCACACGGCGTCCTCCCCGGGGACGTTCGCCAACGCGTCCGCGCCCAATGCCTCCAAGACACCGTGCGCGCGTGCGGAGAAGCGATGCTGGCATCCTCGGAGCGGGCCGGAACTGGCCCCTTACAGAGGTTGTCGTCCGAAATGGCTTCCTCGGGCGCTGTTTGATTCTGTGGGAATGGCGGCTTTAATCGTTTAACTTCCTATTGCATTTATGTGATGGTGAACTGTCGATGCACCGACGACGCTACCAGCACGGGAAGCTACATCGACGCTCCGGCAGCGCGTTCATCGCGGTCTGGCTGGTCGCCTGCGTCCCGCCCGACTCCTTGCCACCGCCCAACCCATCGGCCGACTCCAGCGGCACGACGGGACTCGCCAGTGCGGACCCCAGTGGCTCCGGTGACGCCCCCGGTCGCGTGCTGTCCGAGTCGGATGGTGGTTCTTCCGAGGGCGGCAACATGTTTCTGATCCAGCCGGATGGTGGCGCGTCGGGGGCTCAGGAATGCAGCATCTGGGAGGAGGACTGTCCGCCCGGTGAAAAGTGCATGCCGTGGGCCAACGATGGCGGCACATGGAACGCAACCCGCTGCTCCCCCATAGCCAGGGACGCCGCCGGGCCAGGCGAGCCCTGCGGTGTTCGGCAGGGGATCGGCAGCGGCCTCGATTCGTGCGAACTGCACGCAATGTGCTGGTTCGTTGACGCCGAGACTCTGGAGGGCACCTGCGTTGCTCTGTGCGTCGGTGGTCGCGATGCGCCGTACTGCGAGGATCCTGCTGCGACGTGTCCCATCACCAGTAACGGCTGGCTACTGCCGTGTCTCCCCCGGTGTAACCCGCTGTTGGACGACTGCCCCGCTGGCCATGGATGTTACCCGCAGCCCAGCGGGTTGTTGTGCGCACCGGATGCCTCCGGTCGCGATGGCGCGGCCGGCGATCACTGCGGTTTCATCAACGTGTGCGATCCGGGCAACGCGTGCGTCGACGGAGATACCGTTCCCGGGTGCAGCGACAGCTGCTGCTCGGCGTGGTGCGCGTTGGATGAGCCAACCGCTTCCCAATGCCTACCCGAACAGGCTTGCGTGCCGTGGTTTGACAAGGGCGAGGCTCCCGCGGGTCTCGAGTTCCTGGGCATCTGCCTCCTACCGCAGTGACCCCTGCGTGTCCGTCGCTCCTCGGGATGCTCAAGTAACAAGCTGCCACTTCCGGGCTGGACCTTCCTCTGATAAGGCGCATGCTCAGAAACACGGCCTGGGACCATGCTGCGTGCCATTTCACGGCACAACGTTGCGCAACACGTTGCAACGATGACCCAACGGCTCGGTGTTCCGAGGAGACCATGACTACGTTGCTCGACGCTCGCACGGCGCTATTTGCTCGGTCCGGTATTGCTCCCGATGGCGGCTATAAAGACCGGTGGGTGCACCTCAAGGTCGGTCCTATTCCGCTCGTCATTCTCAACACGGAGACGCGCCGAGATGCGGTCCGATTTCATGATCTGCATCACGTGCTGACGGGGTACAAGACGGATTGGCCCGGAGAGTTCGAGATCAGCGCGTGGGAGATCGCTACGGGATGCGCCGACAAGTCGTTCGCGTGGATCATCAACCTCCAGGGACTCGCGGCGGGCACCCTGAGTTGGCCGCGCCGCACTTTTGTCGCTTTTGTCCGCGGCCTGAGATCGCGCAATCTGTACCGCGCGTCGTTTGACGACACGTTGCTGGCGACCGATCTCGAGAGCAAGCGGGTAGAGCTGGGGTTGCTGCACGACGGGCACAACGCCACCGCGTTGGAAACACGCCAGTTCTTGGTATGGGCGGCCATTGCCTGGCTTGGCGTCCTTGGCCCATTCGCGGCGCTCGTGGCGCTAGGAAGTTGGTTGTTTGCCGCCTGAGAAGGGTGGGGCGTGTATCCGGGTCGGGCGACGCACTGTTAGCGTGGGCCTGGGACACCTCCGCAATGGGCAAGCTGATCGAAGGCAAGTGGCATTCCGACGACGCGGTCATCACCGATACCAAGGGGCGATTCGTTCGCAAGGCGACGACGTTTCGCGGCGGGCTTAGCGATGACGGCTCCTCAGCGTTTCCGGTCGAAGCTGGGCGCTACCATTTGCTGGTCGCCGCAGCATGCCCTTGGGCGCACCGCGTGGTGCTGACTCGCGCGTTGCGAGGCCTTACCGACGCTGTCAGCATGAGCGTCGCCCACCCGCTGATGCTCGAGCACGGCTGGGACTTTTCCCAGGGGGAGCGGCCCACCCCTGATGTCGACTACCTCTATCAAGTCTACCTGCGTGCCGACGCGGCATACTCCGGGCGCGCGACGGTGCCCGTGCTCTGGGACACCAAGGCCGCTACGATCGTGAACAACGAGTCGCGCGAGATCATGCGCATGT
>JAESSZ010000555.1 GCA_016763875.1 Nannocystaceae bacterium | reverse complement strand
GGTCTTCAAGAGTGTCTTTCCGATCAAAGACTTCGGCGAGACGAGTTCACTTGAGTTCGTCAGCTACGCGTTGGATCGGCCCAAGTACGACGAGGAGGAGTGCCGCGCCCGTGGCATGACCTTCGCCGCGCCGATCAAGGTTGTTGTCCGTCTTGTGGTGTGGGACGTCGACGACGAAACCGGCACGCAATCGATTCGCGACGTCAAAGAGCAGGAGGTCTACTTCGGTGAGATCCCGCTGATGACGCAGCACGGTACGTTCATCATCAACGGCACCGAGCGCGTTGTGGTCTCGCAGTTGCACCGGTCGCCCGGCGTCTTCTTCGACCATGACCGCGGCAAGACCCACTCCTCGGGCAAAAAGCTATTCTCCGCGCGCGTGATCCCGTACCGCGGTTCGTGGCTGGACTTCGAGTTCGACCACAAAGACTTGCTGTACGTCCGGATTGACCGCCGACGTAAGCTCTACGCCACGGTCTTGCTGCGCGCGTTGGGTTACACGACGCAAGAGCTTCTCGACTACTTCTACGACAAAGAGACGGTCGTTCTCACCGAGGGCGAGCCAGACGAAGACGGCGTCATCGTTCCCACGCTCTCCCGGACGGTCAACTACGACCTGCTCGCCGGACAGCGTGCACCGCACGACATCAAGGACCCTTCTGGCGGCAACGTGCTCGTCAAAAAGGGGCGAAAGATCAGCCGCGCGCACATCAAGCGCATGCGCGCCGCGGGCATCGATGCCCTGCCGATGGACGTTGAGGAACTCGTCGGCAAGGTCGCCGCGGACGACATCATCGACGAGAACACCGGCGAGGTTCTACTCAACAGCAACGAGGACATCGGTGAAGAACACGTCAACCGGCTGATGGAAGCCGGGGTGAAGAAGTTCAACATCCTGTTCATCGACGACTTCAACGTCGGCCCGTTCCTGCGCGACACGTTGCTGCAGGACAAGCTGACGTCGCCCGAAGAGGCGATTTTGGAGATCTACCGACGCCTTCGTCCGGGCGATCCTCCCACGTTGGATACCGCTCGAAACCTGTTTGAGTCGTTGTTCTTCCGGCCCGACCGCTACGACCTGTCGACGGTTGGTCGCCTCAAGCTCAACCACAAGTTCGACCTGGAGGAGGACCTCTCGACGCAGGTTCTGACCCGGAAAGACATCACCGAGACCGTCAAGTATCTGGTGGAACTCCGCAACGGTCGCGGACACATCGACGACATCGATCACCTCGGCAACCGGCGTGTTCGTGCGGTTGGCGAGCTGATGGAGAATCAGTACCGCATCGGTCTGGTTCGGATGGAGCGCGCGATCAAGGAGCGCATGAGCATGTCCCAGGAAATGGACGCGCTGATGCCCGCGGATCTCATCAATGCCAAGCCGGTCTCGGCGGTGGTCAAGGAGTACTTCGCGAGCTCTCAGTTGTCGCAGTTCATGGACCAGACCAACCCGCTGTCCGAGGTCACGCATAAGCGTCGCCTTTCGGCACTCGGGCCTGGCGGCCTTACGCGTGAACGCGCTGGGTTCGAGGTTCGCGACGTGCACTCGACTCACTACGGCCGTATCTGCCCAATCGAAACCCCAGAGGGTCCGAACATTGGTCTGATCGCGTCGCTCTCGACGTTCGCTCGGATCAACGAGTTTGGCTTTATCGAGACCCCGTACCGTTCTGTGGACGGCGGTGTCGCGGACGGCAAGGTCGCCTTCTACTCCGCGCTGCAGGAGATGGGCCACTACATTGCACCGGCCGCCGCGGAGAAGGACGACAAGAACAAGCTGACCGAGAGTCTCTTGCAGGTCCGCCACAACGAGGACTTCGAGATGGTGTCGCCGCAGGAGGTGACGCTGATGGATGTCTCGCCCAACCAACTTGTGTCGGTTGCGGCGTCCCTCATCCCGTTCCTCGAGCACGACGATGCAAACCGTGCGCTGATGGGTTCCAACATGCAGCGGCAAGCGGTGCCCTGCTTGCGTCCCGATGCGCCACTGGTCGGCACGGGGATGGAAGCCCATGTCGCCCGCGACTCAGGCACCACGGTCGTTGCAGTACGCGACGGCGTGGTGGAGCAGGTTGATGGCGGTCGTATTGTGGTCAAGCCCGTCGCGGGCAAGGATGAGAATCGCTCGATCCTCGGGGCCAAGCCCGACATCTACAACCTGGTCAAGTTCCAGCGGAGCAACCAGAACACCTCGCTCAATCAAAAGCCCATTGTTCGCGTGAGCGACCGGGTCAAGAAGGGCGATGTCATCGCCGACGGCTCCGCCACCGAGCGTGGCGAGTTGGCGCTGGGCCAGAACGTGATGGTCGCGTTCATGCCTTGGCAGGGCTACAACTTCGAGGACTCGATCCTCGTGTCCGAACGACTGGTCCGCGAGGACGTCTACACCTCGATCCACATCGAGGAGTTCGAGGCTGTCGCTCGCGACACCAAGTTGGGCAAAGAGGAGATCACGCGCGACATCCCCAACGTGGGCGAGGAAGCGCTGCGCAACCTCGACGATGCAGGGATCGTGTGCGTCGGTGCTGAGGTTCGTGCCGGAGATATTCTGGTCGGCAAGATCACGCCCAAGGGCGAGACTCAGCTGTCGCCGGAAGAGAAACTGCTTCGCGCGATTTTCGGTGAGAAGGCCGGCGATGTCCGCGACACGTCCTTGCGCATGCCTCCGGGCGTGTCGGGCATTGTCATTGACGCCCGGGTCTTCGCTCGCAAGGGAGTCGAGAAGGACACGCGCGCCCAGCAGATCGAAGAGGCGGAGCGCGAAAAGCTCATCAAGGACCACCGCGACAACGTCAACATTGTCTCCGACGGTTACTACGACCGCATCAAGGAGATCATGTCGGGCAAGACCACAGCCGCCAAACTCGTCGACGACGAGGGACGCGTGCTGTTCGAATCGGGCGCAACGGTGACTCCCGAGACGCTGGTGGACATCCCCCGTAAGTACTGGGGGCAGTTCTCGCTGAGTACTGCAGAGGATACCGAGTTGGTCGAAGCTCTTTCTCGTCGACTCGAGAAAGACCTCGACGAGATCGAGACCATCTACCGCGAGAAGATCGCCAAGTTGACCAAGGGTGACGAGTTGCCTCCTGGGGTCATCAAGATGGTGAAGGTCTATGTGGCCATCAAGCGCAAGCTGCAGGTTGGCGACAAGATGGCCGGGCGCCACGGCAACAAGGGCGTTATCTCCCGGATTCTTCCGGTGGAAGACCTCCCGTACCTGGAGGACGGTACCCCGATTGACCTGGTGCTCAACCCGCTCGGCGTTCCGTCGCGCATGAACATTGGTCAGATTCTGGAAGTTCACCTCGGATGGGCCGCCAAAGAGCTGGGCAACCAGATCGACCGCTACATGCAGACGAACTTCTCGGCGGACGTGCTGCGCAACCAGCTTGAGAAGATCTACGAGACGGATGAGGCCCGGGCGTTTGTCGCGTCACTGTCGGACGACGATGTGGGTCGTTTCGCGGACAAGTTGCGCCGCGGGGTGCACATGGCCACGCCAGTGTTCGACGGCGCGCATGAGACCGAGGTCAAAGAGACCCTGGGCAAAGCCGGTCTGCCCGCGGGCGGCCAGACGATCCTGTTCGACGGGCGTAACGGCGCTGCTTTCGAAGAGAACATCACTGTCGGCATCATGTACATGCTGAAGCTTCACCACTTGGTGGACGACAAGATCCACGCGCGTAGCATCGGTCCTTACTCGCTGGTCACGCAGCAGCCGCTGGGTGGCAAGGCGCAGTTTGGCGGTCAGCGCTTGGGAGAGATGGAAGTCTGGGCACTCGAAGCGTACGGGGCGGCGTATGCCCTGCAGGAGTTGCTCACCGTCAAGTCCGATGACGTCGTCGGACGCATGAAGATGTACGAGTCAATCGTCAAGGGGCAGCCGACAATGCATCCAGGGGTGCCTGAATCGTTCAACGTGCTGCTCAAAGAACTTCAGGCGTTGTGCCTGAACGTTGAAATGCTTGAAGTCGACATGGAGACCGGGAGAATCCCGGGCGCGCCGACCGAAGCGATTCCTGCAGCCGAGTAAGGGGAGGCCTGTTGTCATGAGAGACATTTTTTCGTTCTTCGAAAAGCCAAAAGAGGCCACCAGTTTCAACGCGTTGCGAATCAGCATCGCGTCGCCTAAGACGATCCACGATTGGTCGTTTGGCGAGGTGAAAAACCCCGAAACGATCAACTACAGAACGTTCAAGCCCGAGCGTGACGGGTTGTTCTGCGCGAAGATCTTCGGACCCATCAAGGACTACGAGTGCTTGTGCGGCAAGTACAAACGCATGAAGCACCGCGGTGTGGTCTGCGAGAAGTGCGGCGTGGAGGTCATCCACTCCAAGGTTCGTCGCGAACGCGCCGGACACATTGATCTCGCGACCCCCGTTGCGCACATCTGGTTCCTCAAGAGCCTCCCGTCGCGTATCGGCAACGTGCTGGACATTCCGCTGAGCAAGCTGGAGAAGGTCCTGTACTGCGAGTCCTACATTTGTATCGACCCGAAGGACTCGGGTCTCGAAGAGCGAGAGTTGCTCTCCGAGGATCGCTACGAAGAGCTGATCGACCAACTCGGCGCAGACTCGTTCACCGCGGGCATGGGAGCCGAAGCGATCAAGGAACTGCTTGGTCGACTCGACCCCGTGGTCGAGGCTCGAAACCTTCGCACCGAGATCGCAACCGCGACCTCCGAGGCGAAACGCAAGAAGGCCGCCAAGCGTTTGCGCGTCATCGAGGCGTTCCGCAACAGCGGCAACAAGCCCGACTGGATGATGCTTGAGGTCATTCCGGTGCTGCCGCCGGACCTCCGTCCGCTGGTGCCGCTTGATGGTGGTCGCTTCGCGTCGTCGGATCTCAACGATCTGTATCGCCGCGTCATCAATCGCAACAACCGTCTCAAGCGCCTGCAAGAGCTGGCAGCGCCTGAGATCATCATTCGCAACGAGAAGCGGATGTTGCAGGAGGCCGTTGACGCATTGTTCGACAACGGTCGCCGTGGCAAGACGATCACCGGTCCCAACAAGCGCCCGCTCAAGTCGCTTTCGGACATGCTTCGTGGCAAGTCGGGCCGCTTTCGGCAGAACTTGCTCGGCAAGCGCGTCGACTACTCGGGCCGTTCGGTCATCGTGGTCGG
>JAESSZ010000554.1 GCA_016763875.1 Nannocystaceae bacterium | reverse complement strand
GTCATCTCTATCGCGGGTGGGCCGACCTCGCTGCCGGGTCGAACCTGCGCGACCTGGCGGCGAGCGCCTTTCTCTCGCCGATCTCCCAGATCAAGCTGACGGCCGTCTATCACTTCTTCCAGTTGCACGCGGCGTCGGGGCGATGGTTTCAGGCCAATGGCGAGTCCGCTTGGGGCGCGGGCTGGGACCCCAACAACACGCGCAATACCCTGGGGCATGAAGTCGACTTACTGGTCGACTACAAGCCGTGGAAGTACCTGACGATTCGTCCCGGCTACTCGGTGTTCCTCAAGGGACCGGCGGCGCGTCGCTTGCTGTCGCCGGAACCCATGCACTTCGTCTACCTGTGGTTCATCGCCGAGTTCTAGCTACTCGCACGCCGCGTCGATAGTTCCCGCTTCCGGGATGACAGCGCCGCCTTCGGTCCCGACCGTCGCCACGAAACAGGCGTATTGGTGGCGGGCGCCCTCTTGATTGAAGACGACGTAGTGTCCCAGCGTGTGCGGTGCTGCGTACTGCACGACGGCCACGGTCTTGCCCCCGACTTTGGCCTGGACTGGGTAGTCCACGCCACCTGCGCCCGAGAGTTCGAGTACCTCGGGCAGCGTTTCCTCCACGGACTCGCCAGCGATCGGTGTCCCCAGCCCGATCGCCATCGCGGCTTGGCTGCTGGGCGCAAAGTAGCCGTCGGTGATGCCCGCGGTCATCATGATGTCCTTGAGCGGCACGTTGTCGAAAGGTTCGCGTACCGAGTGACGGGCGGTCACGATCGGGTCGGCAAGGTCCCACACGTTCTGGAACGCGTGCAGCAGGGGATGGGTGTCGTCGAGTTCTTCGTCAGGAATGCCGGTCAGGTTCACCAGCAGCATTCGTACGTCCAGCGGCTCCACGGCCTTGGTTGCGATCTCGATGAGTACGCCGCCTGCGCCCGACCACACGACACCCTTGACCCGCGGATCAACGGCAGCCCAGCGTACGCCAAGGGTCGTTCCCATCGACTGCCCCATTGCGGTCAGACGTTCCGGGTCGAAACGGATCGTCCCGTCGGCCGCGGCGCCAGCGTCGAGCGAGTCGGCCAGGCTGGCGTCGACGTCCATCGTATTGGCCAAGCGCGAGAGCAGCAGAAGCTCGACAACGGCGACGTTGAAGTTATCGAGCGTGGCCTCGATATTCCCGAAGATGTTGTAGAACGAGAGTCCGGTTTCGTCGGGTGGATCGTTGCGGTCGCCGTGTAGTGGGAAGTCGAAGGCCAGCGTTGCGACGCCACGACGCGCGAGCAGCTCCGCGGGTCCCGTACCGGGCTCAGCGTCGCCCCCGCTTGCGCCTTTGGTTTCGGGAACGGGACCGCGGTCGATGGCCTGGTACCAGTTACCGCCCGAGCCGTGCAGATACATCATGAGCGGGAAGCCGTCCGCTGGTTGGGCCGTCTTAGGAACCGTGAGCGCGAGTCGGACCAACTGGGTGTCGCCGATAACCGGGTTGCCGTCCTCGCCGTAGACGATGAGCCCCTCGCCCATCTCCGCGTAGGGTCGCTGCCCCGACTGGAACACGGGTACGGAGTAGCGCGACGTGAGTACCTGGTAGTTGTCGTACTCCTCGGCGACGGTCCAGGCTTCGCTCAGCACCGGGTCCGGCAACGTCTCGGCCCACTCCGCGAGATGCAGAAGATCTCCGGTGGTATCGATGGTCGTGAACACGGCTGCACCAACGATGGTCGCGGGGTTGATGCCCTCCGCCTCCAGGGTCGCGCGCAAGGGGGCCAAGTTTTCGATCGTGGCCGGCTCGGCATCAGGCGCGCCAACCCACGCGTCGTGGAACGGCCGGCTACGACCCACGGGCTCGCCGCTTACGTCGAGAAGGCCTTCTGTCACCACCAGTGCGTACTGGGTCGAAGAGCGACGCGTGAAGCCGAAGACCGGCATCGCCATAATCGTATTGGCGGCACCAAAGCGTGGGGCCTCGCTGCGGTATCGCGGACGGATCGGGAGTCGACGGCCCCGCTCGGGGGAGTCTGGATCGACGTCGAGCAAGTACATTGACGCGCCGAGTTCGGTCGAAGGCGCTCCGTCACCCGGCAGACTAGCGTCGTCAATCGCACCAGAGGCGCGCACGAGCACGCCCATGCCCACGCCCCATCCGCCGACGAGACGGGTGTCGGTGGCCGCCAGCCACATGTTGATCAGAGCCGAGTTGACCTCTGGCCACTTGTCGAGATCCCAGGTCCCGTCCTCTTCGACCCGCAGGTCGCTCGGGATGGGGAGGTCCCACCAGCCTCCAGCGGGGTCGAACACGATCTGCGTCGGTCGCGGCATGTACTCGGGGAGGGGCTCTCCCGTACTTCCGGAGCTGCCATCGGCCGAGTCGTCGGTGCCGCTGTCGGTCGTGCCGTGAGTCCCGCCGTGAGTCCCGCCGTCCGTGTCCGTGTCTGACGCCGGAACCGAGTCGAGACCACAACCACCCACCGCGATGCAGCCGGCGTACGCAAAGACGTTCAAGAGCTTCACGTAGACAACTGTACGACCGCGGCGGGCGACTCGGCGCCGAGTTTCCGGCGAATGACGCGCTACGCCGTGAGAACCCAAACGTACCTCGACGCGCGGTGGCGCAGGTCGAGTCGGCCGCTACACGCGCGGGTAGTTGAACTTCAGTTCGAAATCACCGAGCTTGACCGTGTCGGCCGGCCCAAGGTCCTTGCGCTCTTCGATATTGATTCCGTTGACGATGACGGGAAGCTCGTCGACGAGAACGCGTAGTTCCGGGAACTCAGGCGCGCCGTCCCACGACAGGATAGCGGCGAGTTGCGGCATCTTGTCGTTCTTGAGCCGAATCTCGCAAACTTCTGAGCTGCCGATCCTGTGAGTGCCTGGAAGGAGCAGCCGTTCGTCGTATCCACCCCACGGTAGCTCGATCCGCAAGGTCGCGGCCGTCGCGATCCCAAGGTCGTAGTGCATGATCTCGCCCAATGCGTTGCCCAACGCCGCCGCGTCTTGGGGCCGTTCTTCGGGCTTCTTGCGCAGGCACTGCATCACCAGTTTCTCCAACGAATCGGGGAACGTGTCAGCGATGCGGTAGCGGCCCATTGGCACGGGCTTTTCATCGTCGTGAGCGTTGAGCCAGACCATCGGGCGATCGCGATACGATTCTCGCACCCGAGAGAACGGCTGGTCTGCGAAGTACACCGAGTGGCCAGTGAGCAGCTCGTACAGGATGGTGCCCAGGCTGTAGATGTCGCTAGCGGGCGTGAGCAGGGTCGTGTGCAACTGCTCGGGTTGCATGTAGCGGGGCGTGCCCATCACCATGCCTGCCATCGTTACGTTCGCACTAAGATCGTCGTCCGAGTCTGTCCACGATCGCGCGAGTCCGAAGTCGAGTACGCGGACGTTGTGGTCCGGTTCAACCCAGATGTTCTCGGGTTTGATGTCGCGGTGCACGATGCCGTGCGCGTGGGCTTCGCCCAAACCCAGGCAGGCCTGGTGGACCGCCCAAACGGCCTGACCACATGGCAGCGGGGTGTCGAAGTCGTGCCAATGGTCGAGTTGCTCGCCCTCGAGTTCCTCCATCAGGATGAATACGTGGCCATCGGGCCCGCGCCCCGCGTCGTGGATCTTGGGAACGTGGCGATTGTTGAGGGTGCGGACGACCGCGACTTCTCGGAGCGCTCGGGCTGCGGAGTCTCCGTCGCCTAACGAATTGCGCGACACCTTGAGTGCGGCGGTGCCTTTGAGTTGGGGCGCGAAGACCCGGAATACCCGAGCCATTGCGCCCTCCCCGAGGACCTCAAGGATCTTGTAGCGACCAAAACGGTCTCCAGGTGCCAGGTCGACCGACATGCGCGTGCGAAGCGTGCCCCGGCCGTCGCGCGAAGTAAACCGGCCCGTGCCCGAGTGGATGAGTTACCCGCGGCGGCGGCGGATGAAGCCAAGCAAGCCGAGCCCGAGCCACAGGGGGGCGGGGGGCATCGGACTCGACTGGCAACTGCAGCCGCCATCGTCGTCATCGCCGCCTGCGTTCGCGCCGTCCGAGCCTCCGTCGGTTCCCGCGGTGCCGGGCGTAGTCCCGTCGGTGGCACCGTCGTCCGGTTCATTGTCCGCGCCATCGCCAGGCCCGGCATCGGAGGATCCCGTGGTGCCGTCACCGTCGTCGGCGGGGGTGCCGTCGCCCGACGGGTTATCGTCGCCATCGCCGGAAGTGTCGCTGCCCCCGTCGCTGCCGCCATCGGCCCCGGGCATGACGTCTTGGAGAGTTGCGCCCGAACGCACCGCGTCGATGTACAGCACCTCGGTGACCCCGATGTTCTCGCTTCGCAGCATTCCGGCGTGCATGAAGTTGGGAACTTGTGGGCCATGCATCGTCTGCGCGCCGGTCACCGGGACCACGACTTCGCCGTCGTAGTAGAGCTCGACGAAGCCAACGGCTGGGTCAGCGGACCAAAGTACGTGCAGCACAAACTCGTGCCATTGCCCGGGCGTGAACGGGGCGCTCCACAACTCCTGATCCGTGCCAAGGATCGTACGGAACTGAAACTGTGCGCCAGTCGCATTGAGAGTCATGACCGGGGAGAACACGGGGTTGCCCTCCCAGTACCAAAGAGAATGCCAGTCGTTGGCGAACGGTTCTTCTCCGGCCCGTAGCGCGATCGCGTAGTAGCGCTCGGACCCCTCAAACGTGTCGGGGTTTGGCGAGTACTCCAGCTCATTGCGGGTAAGACCACCGGGCGCGACATCGCCGGGCGCAAGCTCGACCCGCGCGGCGTACTGCCCTTCGTGCACGACGTCTTGGACGACGGTCACGCCGTTCTGGTTTCCGAAGTTGCTCGGGTCCAAAACCCACTGGGAAAAGTCCCCGGTCTCAAAGTCGCCTTCCCATTCCGGCGCGGCGCTTGCGACCGATGAGAGACCGACTGCGCCCAGCAGGTACAGCGCGGTGGTGCATGCGATGAGATTCGGGCGTCGGGCCGTCACGTCGCGCAGTGTACTCGCGCTGCTCAATACGAGCATTGGGGGGCAACGTCAGAAGCAGGCGAGTTGGGCGCCTGTCGGGGCGTCGACCTCTTCGCACCGCATTCCGTTGGGGCACGACAGCCCGTCGCAGCCGAGTGCACAGACGGTGCGTGAGTCAGGCAGGCCGATGCTCATGCAGATCGGGCTACGGTCATCGCTCGGGGCGTCATTGCAGGGCGCCGGGTCCTCGCGTGGCCCACACGCCGCGGTGCAGAAGCCTGCCTCGCCCTGCGGGAACACGCAGAACTCCAGCGGCGCGCAGGTGCTGGTGTCGGTGCACGCGGAGTACATCGAGCCTGGACTCATGGGCCGGTCTCCAGGGTCGCTATCGGTTGTGTCCTGTTCTTCCGAAAGCGCACCCAGCTCGCGACTATTGCACGCCAGTGCTGCCACAAACGCCGCGAGCCACGCGACACCACGGAGCGAATACGCTTGCATCACACGAGGATAACCGCGATGTCGCAAAAAGTTTCTTCTGGGCAACGGCCCCCGCGACCGCCGTGATAGCGTGGTCGCACGTCAATGACGCGCTGGTTGGTCATCATTGGTTTTGCAGTGGGTCCGATCTCGTGCTCCAGCGATGCATTCTTCTGCGCCAAGGATGGCCAGTGCGTGCAAGGGGAGGTGCGGGGGACCTGCCAAGTCAGTGGCGTATGTAGTTTCCCAGACAGCGACTGCGACAGTGGCCATCGCTTCGGCGAGTTCGCGGGGGCCGTTGCCAACATGTGCGTCCCGGAAGACGCGGGCACCTCGTCTGGTGCCGAGTCGACGGGTTCCTCCGGTGGGGTGTCGCCGGCTGAAACGAGCGCCGCAGAGACGTTGGGAGCGGCGGACGACGGCACAACAGATGCGACCGTCAGTACGACGGCGAACTCCGGTGTGGACTCCGATGGCTCTGAGAGCAGTAGTTCCGGGTCAGACGGGTCAGACGGCTCAAGCGGCAGCAGCGGCGGCAGCAGCAGCAGCACGGGGGGCACGACGACTGGGGACCAAGGTTTGCCCGACGGCAGCGTGTGCGCGGTTGCGTCGGACTGTGCCTCGGGCCACTGCGCGACGCAGGGGGCGCTCGGCTCGATCTGTAGCGAGTGCACCACCGACGCAGACTGCGGATGGGGGTGCGGACCGCCCAACCCATTCAGTCGCCCGGTAGCTCCGGGGCAGTGCGGCGATGGAGCGTTGGGAGCGGCGTGCGAAGCGAATGAGTCATGCGACGACGCGCTGACCTGCTCGGTTTTTCTCGACGTTCCAGGGATCGGTACGTTTGCTGGCTGTGGTGAGTGCACTCCCGAGGGTCCGTCTTGCCCCATGGGGCAGATCTGCAACGTGAATCTCGATCTTCCCGACGCCGCCGGTCACCATGAGTGTGTGTCCCCGGGCTCGGTGCCCAACGGCGCCTCATGTACCCTCGGGGCCGCCTTCGAAGCTTGTGACATGTTTTGCGAGTCGGTCCAGATCGAGGGACTGGTGGCGATCGGTATTTGCGGTGAATGCCTGAGTGACGATGACTGCCTGGGGCCCGGAATCTGTATTTCGGGCTCCGTTCAATTCCCTGGCGGGTCGCTCATACATTCCTCTTGTTCGTGAGTTGAGTCGTTCGGCCGCAAGCGTCCGCGGGTTTCACCTTGGGCTGCTACGATCGCGCCGTCATGAGATGGATCTCCACGGGACCGAGTCTGTTGGCACAAAGCTCGGGGTTGGTGCTCGCGCTGTCCGTCGTTGGCGCATGCGGTGGCTCGGGCAACGCGGTGTCGAGCGGAGACGCCAACACAGACGGGCCGAGCACCGATGCGGCGACGCCGACC
>JAESSZ010000553.1 GCA_016763875.1 Nannocystaceae bacterium | reverse complement strand
GTGGAAAACCCCGCAGCTCTCGGCGGTCATGCTGGCGATCGTGCCGCCACTCGCGATCGCGACCGTCATCCTCGGACGGGCGATCCGCAAACTCGCACGCAAGGCCCAGGACCAGCTGGCCCAAGCCAATGCAGAGCTCGCCGAGGGCATCGCGGGCATCGAGACCGTTCAAGCGTTCACTCGCGAGGACCACGAACTGTCGCGCTATCGCGGCACGATGTGGACCGCCTTTGGGTTGTTCGTCACCCGTACGTTGATGCGAGCGATCTTTGCCGGAACCGCCAGTTTCCTGGCATTTTCGGCCCTGGCGGGGATCTTCTGGTACGGCGGAAAGATGGTCGCGGCCGGCGAGATAACCGGCGGCGGACTGATGACCTTCATGCTGTACACCGTGCTCGTCGCGGGCGCTGTGGCCGGTTTTTCGCAGCTGTGGGCTCAGTTGCAGCAAACGTTTGGCGCCACCGCGCGGATCTTCGAGATTCTCGACACCAAGCCGGACATCGACGATCGGCCGGACGCCAAGACCCTTACCGGGGTCCGCGGCGAGTTGCGATTTGAAGGGGTGAGTTTCGCGTACCCGGGCCGTGAGCAAGACGTGGTGACCGACGTGTCGCTGGCGGTGCACCCCGGGCAGGCATGCGCGCTGGTCGGCGCGAGCGGGTCGGGCAAGACCACGCTAGGTCGACTTCTCCTTCGGTTCTACGACCCGACGCACGGACGGGTCACGCTGGACGGCCAGGACCTTCGCGACCTCACTCTCGAGAGTCTGCGCGGCCACATGGCGTTTGTCTCGCAAGACCCGGTGCTGTTCTCGGGCTCGCTCCGCGACAACATCCGCTACGGACGACTCGAAGCGACCGACGCCGAGGTCGAGGCGGCAGCGCAGGCTGCCAACGCACATGAGTTCATCGGGGAGTTCCCCAAAGGATACGACACCGAGGTGGGTGAGCGGGGACAGCAACTGTCCGGCGGTCAACGCCAGCGGATCTCGATCGCGCGAGCGATCTTGCGGGACCCATCGGTCCTGGTGCTGGACGAAGCGACCAGCGCGCTGGACGCAGAGAGCGAGGCGGCGGTACAGCACGCCCTCGATACCCTGCAGCGCGATCGCACCACGTTGGTCATCGCCCATCGTCTCTCGACGATCCGCGACGCGGACGTCATCTGCGTTCTGGACCACGGTCGCATCGTCGAACGCGGGACCCATGAGTCGCTGCTCGCGGCAGGTGGGGCGTACGCACGTCTTGTCGCCCGACAGACCCAGGGTGGCGGCACCCCGCCCGCGAGCGATACGTAGCCGCGCTACTGGGCGAACGTCATCAACTCGGCCAACGCCGCTTGGGCGGCCTGCAACTGGGCCATACGGCCGTCCCCTTGAATCGGGGGCAGCCTCGCGACGACGCGATCCTCGGCAGCCAACACGAGTCGCGCCTTGGTTTGACGACGCAGGCCCGCCGCGACCTGTGGTGTGAGCGGCGTGCGGTCCGTCAGGCGAATCGTCAGGCGGCTACCACGGAGTTCGAGCGCACTCGCTTCCAAGCGGCGGCCGTACGTTTTGCACGCCATCACCACGCCCAGGTGCCGCGCCTCGATCGGCAGCTCACCAAAGCGGTCCTTGATCTCGTCCATCACGGCCGTCACCGCGTCGACATCGGCACTCGCTGAAAGCCGACGGTACAGATCCAGCCGCTGACCGGTGTCTTCGATGAACGCGTCCGGCAGGAACGCGGGCACGTCAAACGCGATCTCAGGATCCGTCTCAGAGACGATCGGCTGCCCGCGAAGCTCAGCCACCGCCTCGGCCAAGATCCGCGCGTACGCCTCAAAGCCAATCGTGGCGATCGTGCCCGTCTGGCGACCGCCCAAAATCTCACCCGCGCCCCGGATCTCCAGGTCCTCGCTGGCGATATGGAAGCCCGAACCGAGCTCGGCGTGGCGTTGAATCGCTTCCAGCCGCCGCCGCGCTTCTGGGGCCAGACGTTCCAGCGAGTGCACCATCAGGTAGCAGTGCGCGCGCCGCTTGGACCGACCAATGCGGCCACGCAGTTGGTACAGCTGCGACAACCCGAACATGTCGGCCCGCGCGATGAACATCGTGTTGGCGCGCGGGATGTCCAGACCACTCTCGATGATCGTGGTCGAGACCAACACGTTGGCGCGGTGCTCGACAAAGTCGACCATCGCCTTTTCTAGCATCGCTGGCGGCATCTGCCCGTGTGCCACCAGAACGCGCGCCTTGGGCATCAGTCGCCGGATCCGCACCGCATGTTCTTCAATGCCCGTGATCTTCGGGACCACGTAAAACACCTGTCCACCGCGGGCGAGTTCCGCCGTGATCGCCTCTTCGAGCACACTGTCGCTCAACCGCGTCAGCACCGTGCGAACCGCCAGCCTATCGACCGGTGGCGTCATGATCAGCGAGATCTCCCGCAGCCCGATGAGCGACAGGTGCAGCGTTCGAGGGATCGGGGTCGCCGACAAACTCAGGACGTCGACCTTGCTCTTGAGCTTCTTGAACCGCTCTTTTTGGGCAACACCGAAGCGTTGCTCCTCGTCGATCACCACCAGCCCGAGTTCTTTGAACCGCACGTCCTTGGACAGCAGGCGGTGGGTCCCGACCACGACATCCACCGTGCCGTCCTTGATCCGAGCGATCGTTTCTTTGCGAGCCGCTGCGTTGGAGAAGCGATTGAGCGCCGCCACGCGCACCCCAAACGAGTTCATGCGCTCGGTGAACGTATGAAAATGCTGCTGGACGAGCACGGTGGTCGGTGCAAGCACCGCAACCTGTTTGCCCGCAGTCGCCACCCGGAACGCGGCCCGCAGCGCGACCTCGGTCTTGCCGAAGCCGACGTCGCCACAGATGAGTCGGTCCATCGGGCGTTCGGCGGAGAGGTCGCTGGCGACCGCCGCGATAGCGTCAAGTTGGTCGACGGTTTCCTCGAACGGAAAACTCGCGTCGAAGGCCGCGTGCATGTCGTCGGGCTCCGGGTAGGCATGGCCCACCATCGCCTCGCGCTGGGCGTAGATCTGCAGCAGTTCCTCCGCGAGCTGGCGGACCTCGGCCTTGATCTTGTTGGTCTTGGCCTGGAAGGTGGTGCCCCCCATCTTGTCGAGCTTGGGTGCTTTGGCCTCCGCAGAGACGTAGCGCTCGATTTCCGAGACCCGATACACGGGCAGGTACAGCTTGTCGGCCGCTGCATACTCGATCAGCACAAAGTCCGCGGGGATTCCCTGCAGCGACAACTTCGTCATCCCGATGTAGCGCCCAACGCCGTGCGTCACGTGCACAACGTAGTCACCGATCGAGAGCTGAGCGAGATTGCCCAAGCCCGCGGTCGTGCGTCGCCGCGCCCGAGCCTTGCGGGTGACGCGACCGAACAGGTCCGCCTCGGACAGCACGATGAACCGGTCAGTCTCCGATGCCAGCCCCGCCGAGAGTTCACCGGCCACGACCTGCACCGAGGTCACACCTCGGTCGGGACCCACCGCATCGAGACGCACCTCGGTCGCGTTGCGCGGGGTGAGCATCGGCAGGCCGTAGCCACGCAGCAGACTCGTCAGCCGTTCGGCGTGGGTGAGATTGGGTGCCACCAACACCACGCACCAGGGCTGGGTCTCGGTGACCAACCGCCGGATGTGGTCGACGACCGGCCGCAGGATCTCGCCAGCCTTGCCGACGCGGGCGGCCGCCAGTTGCCCCCGCAGCGCGACGTTGGCCTCGGCTTCGACACGCAGGAGCGAGCGACCGTCCTGCACGTCGTCCTCCTCCATACGTGTGAACACCACGGGCCGGGTGTCGAGCATCGCCAACACCTCGGCCGCCGAAACCCCGAACGCGTCCGGCGGTGCGACGACGGCTCGGGACTCCAGGGCGCGAGCGTGCTCGTCGGTCAACTCGCTCGCCAGCCGCTCGGCCAGCGCGGCCAGGGCCGCCGGTTCTTCGACTAGCCAGCGCACATCATCGCCGACGTAACGCCAGACCGGGTCCATGCGGTCGTGGAACAGGGGCGCGAGTGCGTCGATGCCAAAGAAGTCTTGGCCCCGGTTGAGGTTTTCTAAGATCGTCGAGGTCTTGGACGATGGGACCTCGGCTGCGTCGGCAAGCGCCAGCACCTTGGGACGCAGCGGCGCCTCGGTGGTTTGCACCGTTTCGCGCACGGGATGCACGAGCAACGTCTTGATCGCGCGCTGGCTTCGCTGCGAATCGGGGTCGAACAGGCGCATGCGTTCGATCTCGTCGTCGAACCACTCGAGCCGAACCGGAAATCGCAACCGTGGCACCCACAGATCCATCACTCCGCCACGGACGGCAAAGGTGCCCGGATCTTCCACGACATCGGCGCGGACGTAGCCCGCCGCGACCAAGATCTCAATCGCTTCGTCCCGAGGCAGTTCTTGCTCGACACACCAGCGACGACACAACCCGGTGAACCCCTCGACCGGCATCACCCGTCGCATCAACGCGCGCAGACTGGCGACAACGATCCGCGGCACATCGTCGGTTCGCGCATCATCAGGATCAGCGCCCGGGTCTGGGATCGGGTCTTGTGTCGGCCCATCGCCACCGGACAAGCGCGAGAGCACAGCGAGCCTGGCCCCGACGGCCCGCGGGTCGGGCGACACGTCCGCGTACGGCGAAGTATCGGGCTCCGGCAGCAGCACGATCGGTCCCTCGACGTTGAGGCTGCCCCCTGGCGGAGCCACCCCGAGGAAAAACGCGGCATCGGTGGCAACCGTGCGCGCGGCCGCTTCGTCCGGCGCAACGTAGAAGATGGGTCCGCCGCCAGACTCGGCGGCGCGAGCGAGCAATAAACCACGTGTGGAGCCGTCCGCGCCGAGCACGCGAAGACGCCGCTGGAACGTCAACGCGGAGGTAACAAGGGAAGCAGCCTCGTTGGGGGACGACGTAGCCACGGGCGATCAGAATCGAGGGGAGCGGGACGACTTGCGGGAAGACGAATGGAGTGCGGCGGCGGGAAGAGCGGTCGCGCGGCATACGGGATGGCGAACCACAACGCCAGCCTTGGGCTAGCGCGACGCAGTGTAGGTCGGAGCCGCGGCGTCGGCGAGCGGGCGTAGTCACCTCCTGCTAGGCTTGCCCTCGTGACCAATGCCCTCCGCCGGGCCACCTCCTCCCTTGTGATGAACCTAGCTGTACGACCGGGCCGAGCGTGGATGACCGCTGCGGCGGGGTTTGTGGTCGTAGCGGGCGTCGCATGCCAGCCGCCACCGCCCACCGTTGCTCCCAACGTTGCGCCGAGCACCGCCACAGATCCGGGCGCGTCCCCCGC
>JAESSZ010000552.1 GCA_016763875.1 Nannocystaceae bacterium | reverse complement strand
TGGATGGCTCGATCGCTGCGACACCGAGGGTGATCAGTGCCTGCGCTGGTGTCAGGTCGTCGCGCGCAACGGCGACCGTTTCGTCGCCGGCTACCTGCCCGCGTATCTCGTCACGCGACAAGACAGCTGGGTGCGCGGCGCAGCAGCACTGCCACGTGCGCAGTTGATCCGCAGTGGCACACGGAACAAGTCGGCCCAACTGCTGCTCATCGCCCGCGACCGACACGGCACGCTTCATCGCAAGCGGATCGCGGTGCCCCTTCGCGCGGGACAGTTCCCCACAACGACACCGCGCGTGGAGGGCGATTGGGCTCTGATCGGGGTGGGAGAAACCGAACCGCTCAAGATCGCGCTGGACGACTCAATGGACGTACGCCACCGCTGAGCACCTCAGACGCGCGAGTGGCAAAGCCTGGTTGAGCACTCAGCTCTACGGCAAACGCGGCGAGGACAGCAGCCCGTCGCCAACACGCAACGAAAGGAACCTGCCGCGGTTTGATGTCACGTACAGCCGCTGGCCAATCGGATCGAACGTCGGTGGGGTTGAGATCCCACTGCCGGTTCGAAGTTGCGCCAACATTTCGCCGCTCAGGGTATCGAACGCCATCAGCCCGAGATCCGAGTGCGTGAGAAACACGGTGCCCTGCACCACGACCGGACCCTGCAAGACCCCTGGGTCGATCTCGGTCCGCCACTGAAGACCGCCGTGGGCGTCGAGTGACAGCAGTCCCTCCAACGACGAGGCGGCAATGAGCGACCCGTCGTCGGTACCAACGACGGTGCCCGCGCCCAACACCGGGTAGCGCCACAACATCGAGCCGTCCTCCAGGGACAGGGCGTGCACGCCGGTCGACTGCCCGGACACGACCAGCATACCCGCGTCCTTGTCGACCCACGGGGTCGAGTCACAGTCGACGAAGTCGCCACCTTCCGGAGGCGCGACGTTCGCGAGCCACAGTGCCTGACCGGACGTCGCCCCCAGCGCAACAACTCGCCCGTTGTCGAAACCGGTGTAGATCGTGCCGATCTCGCCCGCGAGTTCATCGGCAGCCGCAGGCACGAACGTCAGCCCCGCGCGGCCGTACACCGTGAAGTTGTTCGAGAACTCCTGCTCGTACTGCCAGCGCCACTCCCCCGTGCGGACATCGAGGGCGAAGATCTGATCGCGGGAGTTGGTGAAATACACCGTGTCCTCGGCGACGATCGGCGCGTTTCGGATGCGGCCTGGCGTCTCGTATCGCCAGCGCGAGGCCTGGGTGTCGACATCGATCGCGTGCAGAACCCCGTTGTCGGTGCCCACGATCACCAGCGCGGTCTGAGCATCGTTCTCCTCCGCACCGGGACCTCCAGAAAGGTTTGCGACGACCGGTATTCCCGACACGGAGTCGGACAACTGGTGTTCCCACGCAACGCGTCCCGAGGTCGTATCCAGCGCGATCAAGAACGCGTCACGGCTGCCCACGTAGAGGCGTTTACGCGCGTGATCGACCGCAACCCCGCCAAACTCGTCCGGACGCAAGACGAAGTTGTCGGGGGCTGTGAGCGTTTGGGAGAACTCAACCTGCAAGACCTCCCGCGCGCCATCGCCACCTTCGGGATGGATCAACACGACCTGCGGGGTAGGACTGCAAGACACCAGCGCCACGAGGCATGCGCCAGCCAATCCCTGTCGCGCGCTGCGGGTCGCCTTGTTTGCAAGCCCGCGCATGCGGCGAGCGACGGTGGACGCCACGCTCATCACTGCGGCATCGGGAAGTTCGGCATCCCCGGGAGCCCTTGGGCGGCGGACCGCGGTGGCGCAACGAAGTCCGGATCCAATTCCGTGAGGCGTGCCACCACTTGGTCGCGGGCGAATGAGGACTCGGCGAGGGGGAAGGTCTCAACGTACTCGCGATACGTCGCCAGTGCCGTGGCCTCCTCGCCCTTGGCTTCGAGGATGCGCCCCTTGTGCCACAGCGCCTTGTCGCGGAAGAAACTGCGCGGGTCACCGGCAAGCAACGGCTCGAGTTCAGACAGCGCGTCGTCGTGCCGGTCTTGTGCTTCGATGGCCAGCACCATGCCCTCGCGCGCCAAGAAGTCCAGAGACTGCTCGCCGCCGGCGTCCAGATACGCACGATACGCCGCCTCCGCGGCGGGAAAGTCTGCGGCCCGCATGGCGCGACCAGCCTGGACCAGGCGCGACACGCGATGTGCGGGAGAGTCGGCCGCGGTCGTCGCGAGTTCGCTGAGCGCAGCGGACACTTTCGCCGCGAGCGCTTCGTCGGTCGTCGCGCGGGGGGTGGGTTCCGCTCGTTTGGTCGTGCGCGTGTCGTCCGGCTCTCCGACAACGCCGCGAGCTTCGTACGCGGCCGCCGTCGCCAGCAGACGGGTTGAATCAGCCTTGGTCTCCGCGCGTGCGCCGAACCAGTAGATGCCGAAGGCCTGGCCACCGGCGGCCAGCGCGATCGCAATGGCGAGCAGCGGCGCTTTGCGAACGGCCCCCTTGCCGGCCTTTCGCACCCCCTCCTGGAATGCGTCGGTCTCCTCGCCCTTGACCGATTTTCGCTTCACGCGCGATCGATTCCACTTGGGCAGATCCATGCGCTCCGCAACAACGTCATCGTCGTCACCATCGGCCACGCCCGTGGACCCCTGCGCGGCAGCGACCGCTTCGGCCGCGGACACCTCGCCCTCGGTCCCCGTGCTTCGTACGTCCGGGACCGCCACCGTGGCTGTCGCGACGTCAGTGGCCGCGTCAGTGCCATCGGTCGCCGGTCGCTTGCGCCGCCGTCGACGAGAACCCTCCGGTGAGTTCGCTGAAAGCGCGGCCTTGGCCCGTTCGGCTGCGGCGTCGGCCGCAGCCCCCGCGGCGCCGGAAGATTCGGCGTTGTCCGAAGATTCAGCGTTGTCCGAAGATTCGGCGTCGTCCGAAGATTCAGCATTGTCCGAAGATTCGGCGTCGCCCGCGGCATCGCCGTCGGAGGACGTCGCGTCGGTGTCGGGGTCGAGCCTCTGACCGGTCTTGTCGTCGTCGTCTGCCACGAGCGCACGTGGTCTACCCAAGCCCACGCCAGATGTCCACCAGCGGGTGTTGGGCGCACCCCGACACGCTCGCAGACCCCGCAACCGACCACCGTAGAGGGTATAACGGACCGGGATGCTCGCACCGCGGTCGTATCGCCGTCTCCCGGACGGGACTGGGAGCACCAGGGTGGCGCCGTGGTGTGGCGTGGGCGCCCTCTTCGCGTGGTTTTGCCTGGCACCAGCCGCGGCGGCCGCACCTCCGCGGTCCTCGCCCGCTTCGAGCGCAAGCGATCCCGACCCCGCTGGGGCTCGTCCGAGCATGCAGCCTGTCGCTCACGACCCCAACGATGCGCCGCCGATGCGTGCGCCCCACGGCCAACCCCAGCACGACCAAGCGATCTGGCGGGCCCCTCTGACCGACCGCAGTGGGCGACGACGCCGGGTTGCACTCACCCTGCAACCCGCCTTCGCTGCCTGGCGTCTCGCGTTCATCGGACGTCCGACGCGCCCGATCCGCGGCTTGGGGGTCATCGCAGACCTCGACGTTCAGGTCTGGCGAACCCTCTGGCTGCGGGTTTCGGCGAGTCACACGGTCCACCCGCTGGAGGCCGCGTACACGCGCGATGAGGAGAACGACGATGAGATCGTCAAGACCGCTGCGAGCGGCATGCTGCAGTCCACGGGCGTTGCGCTCGGGGCTGCGTACGCGTTCGACCTCGGTCGGGTGCTCCCGCTGATCGAAGCGGGTGTCGGAGGATTCAGACTCAGCACCCCCACCGCGGTGCAAGATGGGCAACGCGGCGGTGAGTGCCTGAGCGACGGCACGTGCGATGCCGGCCTCCGCCGCGGCGCCAGCGCAACGTGTCAGATCGGGGTGCTGCCCGAGCTTCACGCCGGGCTCGGGGTGGACGTCCTGCTAGCGCAGCACTGGTCGGTCGGCGCGGGGCTTCGTTACTATGCGCTGCTGAGCGCCCCGGGTGTGTTTCCGATCTACCTGACCGGCACCGCGCGCCTCGGCGTCCGCTGGTGATCCAGCCAGATACGACCCTCGCACGAAATGCGAGTCCGTAGCATCGTCCCAAACGACAAAGCCGCCAGTGCGTAGCGCACCGACGGCTTTGGGGTGGCAGGTGGGCAACTCCGCCCGAAAGCCAAAAGCTAGTCTAGCGTCGGGCAGTCGATCTGCTTGTTCTGGGACAGCTCGCAGGTCGCCTTGACCGACGTACCACCGGCTGCCGGGAAACCGGAGCGGCGGTTGAGTTCGAACTCGAGGTTCCAGCCCTCTTCGAAACAGAACTCGGACATGTCATCGCCCTCGTCGTCGTTGAGGAACGTGCGCTCGTTTTCGACATTCGCCGCACCATCGACGCGCGCGATGTAACAGACGTTGATCTCGTCGTTCGGAAAGTCGTTGTCGCCGTCGCACTGCGGGATATTTGTCGAGACTATCGACCCATCCTTCTGCGGTTCCTCCTGCTTCAGGATGCAGGAGGGGTCGAGGATCTCAGAAACCTCGTCCGTGTCCGCAACACAGGCCGGCATGCATGCCGGCCGAACCTGGTCAGCGATAGCGGCCGCGATAGCCTCAAGCGCCGCCGAGTAGTCACTGTCGCAGATCGAGAACATGTTCT
Source organism: Nannocystaceae bacterium (assembly GCA_016763875.1). GTDB lineage: Bacteria > Myxococcota_A > Polyangia > Nannocystales > Nannocystaceae > JAESSZ01. The sequence continues at coordinate 3,075 of JAESSZ010000552.1, read as the reverse complement.
GGGCATCGCCGAGTTTGAAGGCGTCAGCGAACTCCTTGAGACGCACGGGGGGCACGGCTTCACCTGCCGTGGACGTGCAGCCAGGTCCGATACCGAAGTCGTCCTGGAACGACGGGTCCACGGAGTCTTGGTAGGTGACCGAGCCGTCGGCACCGACACCCGCGATGAGAGCGACGAGGACCTCTTGGTTGGGCGAGATAAGCTGCTTGTCGGATTCGATTTTCTGCACCAAGTCGATGTAGCGGCTAACCGGACGCATCACTGCGTCGCCAGCGCTGGTGTCTCCGCCGAGCGGGTCTTTGTTGGCCGAGCTGCAGTCACCACCGCTGCAGGCAACGCCCGCGTTCCAGCACAAGGCGGAACTCGGCGTGCTCTCGTCCGGCAAGGACCAGAACGTACGGTCATCGTCGGGCAAGAAAATGGTCTCCTGCTCTTTGTTGTAGGAGCAGTCGGCCTCGTCCGTCACGTGCACGATCGACAGGATCGCGTTAGCGCGGACAAAGCCATAGATCGCCTCGTCGGCGTTTTCGGCGCGCTTGAGCGCCTTGTACATGGACTCAAGTTGCTGCTCGAAGCCGCAGCCGTTGATCCCCTGAGGCCCGAAGCACTGGAAAGCCTCGACCGTCGTCGGCCCCTCGTCACAGGTCTCGCCCGCCGTACAAACACCCGAGCCGATGTTGGTGCGCCCCTCGATGCTCTCTAGCCACAGTCGCGGCGAGGGCGTGTCGTCGAGATCGGTGGTCGTGTCGACGATCTCGATGGAGTCGTACTTGCAAACGTCGAGGCACGCTTCCTGGGTTGCGTCGACCATCTGCGCGCCAGAGAACACGAACTCGGTCTGTCGCGAACGGCACGAGGTCAGTCGCAACTGCCCGGCTTCCGGTGTGGTGCCCGGACACCAGGGGTTGGAGTTGTCGCTGGTCGTGACGCCGATTCGATAGTTCGCTTTGACGCCATCACGCTCCAAGACGTTGATGAACGAGGCGAAGTTCGACGCCAACGTGCCCTGCTCCTCGCCCATCGAACCGGAGTTGTCGATGACGAACAGGATGTCGACGTCCTTGTTGACGGTCAGCGCGATCGAGTCCTGCTTCTCCTGGGCGGCGTCGTACTCCACCGGTTTCAGCGGATGGTCGAGGCACGCGAAGAGGGTCGGCAGACCGACGCCGGTCGCAACAAGGAGGCTCAAACGAGAAGGAACGAGAGTTGCATCAGTGGGCTCCAGGGCAGACGCATGCTGCCGCGCTGGTATTTATAGCAAGGTTGAGGCCAACCCCGCACATCGGCATGGGTAACGACTTGTCAGCTGGTTGGCGCGACGGACGGACGTTGGACACCATGTTGGCTGCCAACAGGGTTGGCAAACCACGCGCACAACGGCAACCCCGTTGCCCAAATCCACGGGAGATCCGCGCTGCAGCGCGGAAAATCCGTGTAGGTCCGGCGCATACCGGGAAGAACCCGAGCGCGGCTCCGTCCGCTAGCGCTTGTCGCTGCCGCCGCGTCCGCGACCACGCACGACGATGCGCACAGGCACCCCCCGCAGATCCCACCGCTTTCGAATACGACGAATCAAATAGCGCTCGTACTGCGGTGAGAGACAGCGCCCGCGGTTGGCCGACACGACGATGAACGGCGGACTGCGATCGACCTGCGTCGCAAAGTATAGCCGCACCCCGTGCCCTTGATGCATGGGCGGGCTGTGGTCGACCACGGCTTTGGCCAGTTCTTCGTTGAGATCGGAGGTCCTGATGCGCCGGCTCAGAGAGCGCGCGGTCTTCAGCGCGCCTTCGATCGCTTCGGGTAGCCCCCGCGCCAGGCCCTTGCCGAAGTCGCGGCCTTCGCCCATGACCGAGGTACGGACGATGTAGGCCCGCTCCAAGAACGCGAGCGCCTCCTCAGTGTCACGGAGGGTGTCGCGTGCCTTCTTCGGATCCTTGGCGACCAGATCCCACTTGTGGAGCATGACCACAACGCCCTTGCCACGTTCGAACGCCATCCGAGCGATGCGTTGATCCTGGTCGGTCACCCCCATCGAGGCATCGAGCACCAACACTGCGACTTCGGTGCGTTCCAGCGCACGAATCGCCTTGATCGCGGCGAGCTTTTCCTGCGCCTTGGACACCTGTTTGCGCCGCCTCAGTCCGGCCGTGTCGATGAGCACCAACGGCTGGTCGCGGAACGTGAGCGGGAGGTACACCGCATCCCGTGTGGTGCCCGGCGCGTCGTCGACAATGACCCGCGCTTCCGACAGCAGCGAGTTGACGATCGTGGACTTGCCGGCGTTGGGCCGCCCCAGGAACGCGATGCGCGTCCCGGGAGGAATAGGATCGGCGGCATCGGTCACATCGTTGGGCAGCGCGGCAACGATGGCGTCGCACAACTCCGAGGTGCCACGTCCATGCGCCGCCGACACGGCGTACATCGTGCCGAGCCCGAGCTCCCAGGCGTCGCTGGCCGCAATCTCGCGACGATCTGAGTCTGCCTTGTTGGCAACCACCAAGATCGGGGTCCCACTTCGACGCAGCTGCTCGGCGATGTCCCTGTCGACAGCAGTCAGTCCATCGTGGGCGTCCACAACAAGCAGGATGAGGTCGGCTTCTTCGATCGCGACCTGCGCCTGCGCTGCGATGTGCGCGGGCATGCCCGTGTTGAGACTGGGATCGATGCCGCCAGTGTCGACCACGAGGAACGTGAGCCCGTCCCACTCCGCTGCGCCGTACATGCGGTCGCGCGTCACGCCCGGGTTGTCCTCCACGATAGCGAGGCGGGAACCCACGAGGCGATTGAACAACGTGGACTTGCCAACATTGGGTCGCCCAACGATCGCCACGATCGCCGCGGGTGGAGCCGGCTTGCCCGAGCCTTCGAGATCTCCCTCTAGAAGATCGTCACCTGAGTCGTCGGTACCGTGCTCGGCCCCGGTTGTCATCTGTGGGTCCGAGTTGTCGGGGCCCGAATCGTCGCCGCTCATCCGTTCTCCGAATCGTGATAGCCGAGCTTTGCCAACCGCTCGGGGTGTTTGGTCCAGTCTTTTGCGACCGCAACCGACAGTCGCAGGTCACATTGGCGGCC
>JAESSZ010000551.1 GCA_016763875.1 Nannocystaceae bacterium | reverse complement strand
TGCGACCGCCGCCCTGGCTGAGTCGCTTGAGCTTCGAGGTCTTGACGTTGATCGCGAAGATGTCGAAACGACCACCATCGCGGCCTGCGTACGTGATCCAGTCGGCGTACTCAGCGGTGCCCGGACTCCAGTCTGGGGTCTGGTTGTAGCTGCCCTTCTTGGTCACGCGACTGCCACCGCCGCCGCCGCTGCTCATGCGGAAGACCTGAGGGCCGCCAGCACGGTTCGAGACGAACGCGATTTGATTGCCACCAGGGCTGAAGGTTGGCGAGCCGTCGATCGCACCGTTCTTGGTGAGACGTGCCTTGATGCTGCCGCCCGTGCCGATCAGATAGATCTCGGAGTTACCGTCTTTGGACAGCGTGAGTGCGATCGAACCACCTTGCGGGCTCATGACGCCGCCAAGGTTCAGCCCGGGGTACTTGCTGATCCGCTTGGGTCCGCCGCCCGAGCTCATCCACAGATCCGGATTCCGCTTGGCGTAGGAAGTGAAGATGACCTGGCCACCGGGGCCGAGCGACGGAAGGATGTTGAGCGAGCGGTTGCCCGTCACGCTGGCGACGTTGCCGCCGTCCATCTCCGCCGTGAACACGTTCTTGGTGACGGTCGGGTTGCGCCGAGTTCGAACAAACGCGATGCGCGAGCCGAACACCCCTTTGATGCCCGTGTAGTGCTCGATCACGTCGTTCATGAACATGTGCGCGGCTTTGCGCTTGTCCTTGCTCGGGTAGCCGCGCGAGAGCACCACTTTGCTGCCCTTGGCGAGGTCGTACAGCTGGAACCGGATCTGCCCGCCAACTTCGGCGTTCTTGATCACGGCTTGCGCGCCGACCTTGTTCCACGCGTCGCGGTTGAATTTCTTTTCTTTGATGAGCGGCGCCGGAATGGTGCGTCGATCGATGACTTTGAAGCCCGCGCTGATCTGCGCGTCGCGTCTCAAGACATCGCCGACTGCATCGCCGGCAGGTACCGCAAGGCGCAGTAGTTCGACTTTACCGCCGATGTCTTTGTCTCCGCCGGGTGCTGCGTTGGCGTAGGTGGCGTCCGCACCGGACCAATAGGCACCGATAGCGAGGACCGTGGAGAGCACGGCTGTTCCAAGGAGAGTACGGTTCATGGATGACCTCGTCGTTCCCGCCTGGCCCTCTGCGGGGGCGTAAGCATAGCGACGGCAACACGGTCTGAAAAGGTCTGGTTGCCGACACCGAGGGGACTCCCCAAAGGAGAGCCCGGACGAGTCGTAGTGTGGACGCCAGAGGCGCTTACGGGCCACTCGTCTGCCTAGTTAGACGGTGTCCCGGGGGAGTCTATTTGACCCCGCCTGCGCTCCAGCGGAACTTGTACTTGATCTTGGCGCACTTGCCTTTCATCTTGCTTGCAATCTTGGCGGGCGGCTTTGGCAGTTTGAGCTGCTCAAGAGCCAACCGGACGGCGTCCTGGCCATCCTGGCTCAAGCTCCCACCTTTCTTGTTGACGGACTTGATCGTGCCGTCTTTACAAAGCGTCAACTGAAACTTGAAGTCGCCTTTGGCGCCTTTACCGGCGTACGCACCGACCGACATATTGTTGAGCGCCTTCATCACCGCCGTCGCCCACGGATCGCCGTCTTTCGCGATGTCGGCCCAACCCCCGGGATCACCGAACGGATCGCCCTTCTGCAGGCTAGGAAGACCCTTGTTCTTCTTGCCTGGCGGCGGCTTGTTGGTGGGCTTGTCGTCGTAGGGGGTGTTCTTCCTGGTCGGAAGCTTGGACGTCTTGAGCTTCTTGTCCTTCTTCTCTGGAGGCGGCTTGTCGGGCTTGGGCTTGGGCTTTTCCTTCGGCTCAGGCTCCGGATCGGGGTCGGGAGGGATGTCTTCCTCTTCGGTGATCGTCTCTTCGACGACCTCCTCCTCTGCCCGTGTCTCCTGGATGACAACCTTTTCGGGGATCTCCGGCGCCTCGACCTCTGAGCCCAAGCGAACCAGCGCGCCCGGCTCGAACTCGATCTCGAAGTCGTCGTCGTTGGTGTCGTCGGCGACAGCGACGGTTGGTAGCAGCACAAACGCCGCGTACAGCATCACGCCGCTCAGCAACGTGCCTAGGATTCCACCCGCCACTGCGCCTGGATTGCTTTCCTTGCGTCGGGCCGGGTTGAGTTCCTTCCCCGTCAGGGGGCGGCTGTAGGGCTGGTTCATTGCTTGCCTCGCGCTTGCTTGAGTTTCTTGACATCGGGATCGATGACAAACCCGACCTCATGGACCTGCGCGTCTTTGAGGAGGATGAGTAGGTCTACGATCTTAGCGTGGTCTAGGTTCTTATCCGCCTGGATAAAAAGCATCCCGTCGTCTTTAAGCTTCGCATTTCCCGTGATTTCGGCCTTCAACTTGTCGGGATCCGCAGAAAGCGCCATTCCACCTAGGAAGTGGTTGCCCTTCGCGTCGATGGACAGCACCTGATACAGGCCGTCCTCCTTGCTGATCTCCTTGCCGCGAGCGTTCGGGAGGTCAACCTCGACGTCTTGGTCCTTACTCATCGGCGTGGCCACCATGAACATGATGAGCAGGCAGAACATCACGTCCACCAACGACGTAACGTTGATGTTCGAGATCGGGGAGTCGGTGTCGACCACCCCTTCGTTGATGATGCTCTGCTTCGCCATGGCTCAAGAACGAGAGCTACGGTTGCGCCCCTAGAAGAAGTGGCGCTTCACGATGTTCATGAAGTCGTTGGAGAAGTTCGTCATCTCGGCGTTCAGCACCTTCAGTCGTCGCTGAAAGTAGTTGTACGCGACGACGGCGGGCACGGCACTGGCCAGCGCGAGCGCCGTGGTCACCAGTGCTTCTGCGATCGGTTGCGACACAACCGACAACTCCGCGGTCCCCATCTTTGCGATGTTTAGGAACGCTTCCATGATCCCCCACACCGTGCCGAAAAGGCCGATGAACGGCGCAGCCGAGCCCACTGTCGCCAAAAACGGCAGCAGGTTCTCAAGCTTGGTGTTCTCGGAGAGACGCGCTCGTGCCAGAGAGCGCTCCACGTTGTCCGAGCCGCCCGAACGGTCCTGCATCGAGACCGTTGCGTCGATGCCGTACTGCTGTTGCTGTTGCTGCTGCTGCGCGGTGTCCCGCGAGCGCTTCACCTTCGACAGCTCGACATAGCCCGCGCGAAACATCGCCGCGATGGGACTACGCTTTTGGTTCTCGGCGACTTGATAGATCTCGTCGAGTCGTTTGCTTTCCCAGAAGCGATCCAGAAAGCGGATCGACTGACCTTGGGCCTGCGTGATGTGGATCAGCTTATAGAACGACACGAAGATCGTGAGCGCGATAAGCAGCAGGAGGATCAGAACGACGACGAGGACGATGCCCTTGGACGCCGTCAGCAAGGCGACTAAGTCGACCTCTCCGAGCAGCAACCCGGGGATGAACCCGGCAAGGACCGGAAATTGCGCGGCAATCACGGCGCCCGGAAGGTATCCCGGGGCGCCGTGACGGTCAAACGAGTGGCTGAGGTCCTCGTAGGGAGGGTGCAGGCTGCTACATAGGCGTTGCGATGCAATGGGTAAGCTCCAGACCGATCTCCCATTCGCACAGTGGATGGGTGTCGCATGCGGGCTCAAGCAGCAGCGTGTGGCAGGCGAAGCACTCCGAGGCTCCGTCGTCCCAAGCGCACTGGAAGTCACCGTTGCAGAGGTCTTCTGAGAGCAGGTTGCACGGGAGCTGATTTGCGAAGTTCGGCGACAAGCACGGCTGCGCGAAGTTCAACTCGTCGATGTACCAGCCGCGTTCGAAACCGCAGCACGCGTTGACTGTGTCGTAGCTGAAGCGGAGCTGACCGACCATCCCCTCCCACATCGAGGTGTCGAGCTCGATGTTGTCCCAAGCTTCGGGATCGCGGTTGTCGACCAGCTGGCAATACGGGAACGCGTTGAGGGGCGCCCCGCCCGCACAGTCGGACAGCGGGATCCAAGTCGCGCCCTCGTCAAGACTGATGTCGATGCGCTTGAGATCGAGTGAAGCGCCACCTTGGTCCTGATGCCAGGACTGGAAGGTAATGGTCTCTGGGACTATGTCCGGTTGCGACACGATCTCAGCCGTCGCGATTTCACCGATCCCGTCAGGGATGCCGGACACGTTGCCGTCGATGCCCAGCATTGGGG
>JAESSZ010000007.1 GCA_016763875.1 Nannocystaceae bacterium | reverse complement strand
TTCGTCACGGTCAACTGCGCGGCGATCCCCGAGAACATGCTCGAAAGCGTGCTGTTTGGTCATGTGCGCGGCGCATTCACTGGTGCGACGTTCGACAAACTCGGGGAGTTCGAGAAGGCCGATGGCGGCACGCTTTTTCTCGACGAGATAGGCGAGCTGACCTTGCCGCTACAGGCCAAGGTTCTGCGCGCGGTGGAGCACGGCGAGATCGCGCCCTTGGGCAGCAACAAACCCCCGCTTTCCGTGGACGTGCGTCTGGTTTGCGCGACGCATCGCGACTTGCCAGCGATGGTGGAGGTCGGCGAGTTTCGCCGCGATCTGTACTTCCGTTTGGGCGTCATGCTGATGGACCTGCCACCACTGCGGGCGTATCGCGACAACCTCGAAGTCCTGGCCAACGTGTTTCTGCAGCAGACGGCCGAACGGATCGACCGGGCACCGCCGCGGCTGTCATCAGCGGCGCTCGCGGTGTTGATGAGCCACGACTTCCCGGGCAACGTTCGCGAGCTTCGTAACGCCATCGAGCACGGGGTGATCATGGCCAGCGGCGACGAACTCGGCGTGGATGACCTGCCCCGCGCGATGGTGTTGGAGGCCGGGGCGGCCACGCCGGAGGCTGTCCCGCGGCCCACCGCCGAGGCGCAGACGCCCTCGCTCAAGTCTCTGCGGGAGAGTTGGCTTGCGCCCCTGGAGACCCGCTATCTCACCGATCTGTTGCGCGAATGCGAGGGCAACGTCGCCGTAGCCGCGCGGAGGGCGGGGATCAATACGGTGACGATGTATCGCCTGCTCAAGAAACGCGGTCTTCGGCTGTCCCGGACCATCGCGCGCACCTAGCAGGCCGTGGAGCAGCGGCGCAATTTTCCGCGTGTGCAGAACAGTCCGTGCCTGTGCCAGTGTGACGGAGCGTTTTGCCCTCCGCCCGGAGCGAGTGTGGACGACGAAAACGGTGTATCTTGCTCTGCCATGGTGACGGGGGGTTCGATTCGGTGAGCTGGCGGTTGGGACTGCTACCTGCGGGTGCGACAGGCGAGCGGGAGCGCTCTGCCGTTCGACCTGTTCGCGGTGACCAAGCTCGTGCCCTCGCTGCCGAGCGACAGCACAGCAACTTCGCGCGCGTCTCCGGCGAGTAGAGGTCACAACTCCTCATGAAACTCAAATACGTTCTCTCGTTCTTGGCCGTCGCTGCTAGCGGTGTTGCCCTATTCACCTACGCCACAACAGGTGGAGATGCATCGAACGATGAAATCATACGTGCTCTCCTCAAGTCGTCAGTGATTCTCTTGATCGGGCCGGTATTCTTGGGCGTATCGGTCTGGACTCTCTCTCGGAAGAAGAAGCGATGGAGGGCACTCAACCAAAAGTGGGGTGAGCACGCCAAAGCACTGGAACTACAATTCCAACCTGGAGCCGGCCTGAACTGGCTAATGCCAGCAGCTGGAACACCAGTCGGTCTGTCGGGCACACGCAATAATGTCGCCCTCCAGGTGTCAGTTGGCCAATCCGGTTCTTCCAATGGCAATCAGGGTTTCCATCGGACTCGAGTTACCGTGGGGGTTCCACACCTACCAGACGGCATGTTCCTTATGATTGGCAAGCCTGTATGGGGCAGCGATCGAATGAAGGTTTCGACTGAAGATGCAACCTTCGATGCTCAGTACCACGTGAACAGCGCGCACACGCAGCTGGCCGGAAGAATGGTGGACCATCACTTTCGCAAGAACTTCGCTTCGTTGTCCGCACTTCGAGCCAACGTCAAAATCTCTGGCTACAAGGGAGTCAAGGGAGCCAAGGACGAGGTGTCTCTCCAATGGGACGGCAGTGAAGAGGATGTACAAGTGCTTGAACTCGGCATAGAGACCGCCAGTCACCTCGTTCGCGGGGCATAGCTGTTAACAGGATCGCCGTACGTCCCAGCGTGACGCGTTGGGTCCGGCAGCACACAGCTCCCCGCTTGAGCGACGGGGTCGGCTTGCTGGTCTCAGCGCTGCAGGGGGCCGGGCTCTGCCTCGCGGGACCCACCAAGTTCGGTCGCTACGGGCGAGATCGGAAGCCAGAACCCTACGGCGTACCCCGTCCCCCTCGGCCGTCGTTGCGTCGTTGGTGTCGACGCTCCGCGAGCGAGTCAGCGGCCGATCGGTGGCCGGATTTCCTTGCCGATCGTGCCGGACACCCATCCGCGGGCATGGAGCCGTTCGAGTTTCTGGTTGAAAACTCCCGGGTAGACGGCGTCTGCGGGTGATCCAATGAGAAGTCCAAGAAACGGGAACCCTGGATTGGTAACTTGGTCGCGAGTGGCGTGGCGCGCAGTCTGCACGGCGGGATGAGACTCGGGGCCTTTTATGGCTGGGCTGACGCGCAGTGAGAGAGTGCGAAGTCTCGCTTTCGTCTATTCTGACCGCCGCTCCAATGAAACTCGTCAACCAGACACCTGTCGTCGCGGACGTCCAGCTCTCCCAGGAGCCCGGCTGCGACTACAAGAGCGGCATGCTCTTGGCCAAGGCGACGTTTGGGTACGACCCCACCGGCCGGGTGTGGATGATCGATCAGGACCCGATTCCGCTCTACAAAGAGGACGAGCAGACCGAGCTGGGGCTCCTGCCCGGCGACTATGTGCCGCGGGATGACCCCGCGTTCGAGGTGATCGTTCTTGGGGCCGCGTACTCCGGTCGAGGGCCCGCGCCACGGCGTCCCGTCACGCTGACGGTAGGCGAGGTGACTCGCCAGATCATGGTGTTTGGGGACCGGACATGGAACGAACGAAGGGTCGGCAGCGCTACGATTGGTGCACCTGTCCCCTTCACGCGCATCCCACTGACCTACGAGTTTGCGTTTGGGGGCTCGGTGCCCGCCAATCTCGACATGGATACGGTCATGGACATCGAGGACCGTATGAACAAGTACGGTCGCGGCTTCGATGCTACCAAGCTTGCCAACGATTTGGCCGCAGCTTTCAAGGCGCCGGCCGGGTTCCCGTTCCTGAAGTACGAGCGCCCGCTTCCCAATCTCGAGAACCCAGCCGCGTTAATTCAAGATTGGAACGACGCCCCGGACCCCCACTGCTGGGCCACGATCCCCACGGACATCGGGTTCATGATGTCCGAGTTGATCCACCACTTCGAACAGCACAAGTGGCCGCTCGGCCGCGATCGAACGACCCCAATGATGTACCAGCGGGCGCATCCAGACTGGATCATCGATGTGCCACCGGCGGGGGCACCGATCATCATGAAGGGTCTACATCCGGAGGTTGATGCCGTCACGTTCGGCCTGCCTCAAGTGCGGGTACTGGCGGACTTTGAGCTCGGCGAACGCACGGGGACCCGCGAGCTGGTGCCGCACATGCTCATGTTGTTGCCGGACGAGCAACGGTTCTACATCGTGTATCGGCACCACTTCAAAATGAAAACCGACCCGGAAATGGAGCGATCGTTTCGGTTGCGCATCGAGGGCGGGTGGTATGCGCCACCTTCCGAAAATCAGGGGGGCACAGCATGACTCAGGTCACCATTCAGCGCGATATCTGCACGAACCTCATCATACCGCTGTGCGCCACGCACAACTTTGTCCCCTTGCCTCCGGTTCCGCCGGTGCCGCCGCCCCTGCCAGCTACGCCGCTGAGTCCGGCGGCGCTAGCGATCGAGACGATCACCAATGCTTGGTGGCCGCCTGGCAGCTGCCTGGGCTTGAACAAGTTCACCACCAAGGTGTTCCATCAGGGCATGGCGATCACGCTCGATGGTCATGACTGCGGGGTGCTCATTCCGCACGTACAGGTCTCCCCCGGGCCCAACAACATGTTGACGCTCGCGGTGCACATCCCGTTCTCCAGCCGCAAGAACAGCTTCTCTGCGAGCAAGGTGAAGATGGATGGCAAGCCGTGTGCGGTCAACTTGCTGTTTACGTGGCCGCCGGTGCCGATGGTCTATTGCGCGGACCCAATGTCGCCACCGTTGGCTTCGGCTGTGACCTCGCACGGCAACAGTGTCGATATTACGATCACCCTCCTGGATTGGATTATCGGCGCAGTGCAAGTTGCCGCGAACATGGTCTTGCAGTGGTTCACACGGTCCAAGGCAGCGACGGACCTGGCGGGTACGATCGCAGACAAAGTGCTCGGGCAGCTACTGGGCGCCGATAGTCTCAAGGGCTGGGTGATCAAGCAGGGCGTGTCCAATATCGGCAATGTGATGCGCGTCATTTCCGGCGAAGGCGATGTCAAGTTCTCGGTCGGGAGCCCCTACATGCAGCTGGAGGTCTCGGCGGGGCGCAACGACCAGGGGGCCACCTATGGCTACACTTCGCGGCTGGGCCCGGCCGAAGGCGCCGTCAATCAAGATGGTGCGCAGGTTACGGTCAATGATCCGTTTGGGTCGACTTCGGAGAGCCGCAAGTGGGGCGAGTCGTCGACCTCCACCTCGACCGATATCTCCCCAACCGAGGGCTTCAGGAACGAGACAACAACCACCGACGCCAACGGCACTACGTCTGTCGACAGCGGTGGTCGGGGCTCGTACGAGTCGAGCGGAGGTTATCTGTGAGCCGAGAGTCTGTGCGTCCACGGTACGACGCTGTCGTCGATCTGCACCCGCGGCAAGACGTGCCGATTCGCGCCTACGGGATCGTCAAGTTCACGTACGATGTGCTGTCGGGTCAATGCGTGCCTATCGAACCCGAGCCGCTGGCGCTCGACATCCGGGACCCCGAGGTCAAGTTCCCCGCGGGGAGCGACTTTTGGCCGTTTAAGGGCCAGACCGATGTGCTCGTGCTGGGCAACGCCTACCCTAAAAATGGGCTTCCGGCCGCGCAAAGCTCCGTGCAAGTCTCCGTGGGCAACCGGCACAAGCGCATCCAAGTGTGGGGCAAGCGGCATCTCGAGTTTGGTCGCGACGGCACGCCGAGCATCGGCGCCGCGGAGCCCTTCACCGAGATGCACATCGGGCTCGAGAACGCCTACGGCGGCGCAGACGAACGCGTCCCGGTCAAGGACGGGCCGCTCACAGTCGGCGACCACGAGCGCCTGCTGTCGGATCACCCGGGGATGTACCCTCGCAATCCCTTCGGCAAGGGCTACGTCGTGCACGAGGAACCCTTCCCGGGTATCGAGTTGCACAATCTCGACGACCCCCAAGACCCACTGACGGCGGAGCGCATCCTCGTGAAGGACCCGCGCCAGTGGTGGAAGCAACCGTTGCCGTGGAGCTTGGATTGGGTGCACGCCATCCAATGGCCGCGGATCGCACTGGTCGGTGCGGACGCGTGGTTCCCGGCACCACAGGATGCGGTCGTGGACGAAGTCCGTCGCGGGTTTTTGCCCAAGGACTGGCGGAAGATCATGCGCGGCGCGACGCCGCACTTTCAGCCCGCGCCGATTTTCTTCCAGGAGGCATCGTACGGCATGACGTTCGCGGAGCTTAGAGAGGGCACTCCGATTACGGTCGACGGCATGCACCCCGAGGGGCGCACCATCACATTCAAGATGCCCGCCGAGCCGAGGCTTCAGATCCACATCGAGGGGCAACGCGAGGTATTGCCAAGCCAACTGACGAACCTGGTGATTCATCCTGCCGACGGCAAGGTGACAATGACCTACAGCACCTCAACGGCCAAGCTGCCGCGCGTGTTCATCCCTGGGGTGCACGGGAAGATCCCGCTGTCCATGGTCGTTTCCAACGATGCGCCCATCGTCTACGACACGCCCACGCCCGTCCGTGAGCTTCTCAAACAGGCGGGGCCAGCCGCCAAACCGAATGCGGCGGGAGGCAAGTAATGTCCGATACGAGTGCGAAAAATGACAGGAGTGTGGCGGTGGTCGAACAGACGACCGACACGATGCTTGACACGCTCCTCGCCGCCGAGCCCCCCTCCGAGCCGATTGCCGCGTCCGGACCGGGATGCGTCCTTGGCGAATGCCTCGACGACCGTCACCCCACACTGCAGGGCCGCGTTTTGGTGGGCTGGCCCGGCGTGCAGGGCAAGGCGGAGGAGCGTTGGGTCCCGACACTGCAGGGGCTCGCTGTGCGGCGGGGCGACCGTGTTTTGATGCTGCGGCCCGACGGGAGCGATGAGTTGCTCGTGACGGGCGTCGTGGATGGATTCGCGCGCAGGCCCACGGTGGAGCCGCAGGCCGTGGGGACCATCGAGCTGCGACGCGACGAGGTGCTGCGCGTGCTCGGCACGGACGGCAAACCCTTGCTCGAAGTGCGTGAGGGCGAATCGGGGCCAATCCTTGCCCTGCTACACGACGATCTCGAACTCGCGGTGCCCGGCCGGCTTCGGTTGCGCGGCAAATCCGTGGAGCTCCGGGCCGAGCAGGGCCGGGCCGAGATTCACGCGACGGACGACATCATCCTGCGGGGCGAGATCATTAGGCTGAACTGACGTACGCCGAATTTGGTGATCAATAGGGCGGCGCCACTGGACCGGGATTGAGTGTAGCCAGCCGCAACGCAGCGAGCTGGAGCAGAGGGGAGTGGCAGCGGGCGAGACACGTGGCAACGAAGCCACCACGGCTGCACTCAGCCGCCGAGGACAGCAGCAATCGAGTCTGCGGTGAGCACACGCTCCAGGTCTTGCTCGAGGGCTTCGTCATCGGCACCGTTGACGCAAACGACATTTATGATGATGGTGGATGATCGGTCGCAACGGTCCTCGATCATCCGGGGCAAGTCG
>JAESSZ010000550.1 GCA_016763875.1 Nannocystaceae bacterium | reverse complement strand
GCGGATGCTACGGCGGGTGACACCGGGATGCCTGGCGAAGGCGCCGTCTTCCGGTTCGCTTCGCTCAACGTTCGTGACCCCCATTTTTTCGCGGACGTGGCAGTGCTGGGGTGCACCGATGTGACCGACGAAGCGCCTCTGGGCATGCCTGGCGTGAACGACCAGTTCAACGAGGCGATCAACATGGATATCGGCCCGGATGACATGCCGGACGGCAACCTCGATCTGAGCCTATTGCTTCTGTTCGAGACGCTCGACCAGAACGACGGCGGAATGGGCAACATGACGTTTGCCAACGGGAGCTGCCCGGCGGCTGGTGGCGATTGCACGTTGCTCGCCGACACCATGGAGTACCCGACGATGTACACGACGTCGGATGCGGGCCCGTGCGAGAACACCGTGGCCGCCGACCTCAGCGGCTACAACCCGGCCCCAGGGACTACGGCGGGCCCTTGTTTCTCAGCCGGACCGTCGACCGTTGTCATTGCGACCTCGTCGTTCACCCTGACGCTGGAAGACACGGAGATCTCCGCGACGTACACGGGCTCGCCTGCGACGTCGCTCATGAGCGGAACGCTCCGCGGGTTCCTGACCACCGCCAATGCGGAGGCAACAATCCTGCCCCAGGAGCTGCAGGACAGCACTGGCCCCACGAACGTCGCCGGCCTACTGCCGGGCGGCAACGGTTCGTGTGCGGCCGGAGACGACACGGACGGTGACGGTTGGTGGTTCTACGCCGACTTCACCGCTCTGTCCTCGAGCTGGGCCGGCTGAGCCGAGTCCTTCGCAACCGGCTGAGCCGTGGCGATCGATCGAGGGCGTTCCGATCCCGATCACGCGGCTCGCCGTGTGCGGGACGAGGTTGTGGCGTGGGCGCAGGGACTGGCCCAGCGTGATGGCGCCGCCAATGAAGTACCCCGCCGCGCGCGCGTGCGGCGGGAGCTGCGGTTCGTTCTCGAAGTCGACGCCGATGCCGTATCGCCGCCGATCGTGCGCACCGTTGCCGTCACGCCGTCCGCGCGGGGCGTGACCCGGGAGCGCACCCTCGACCTCGACGTCGAGATGCGTGACGTCAAAGGCTGGATCGGGGTGGAGGACCGCTTGCTCTACCACGAGCTTCGCCTGCGAGAACGCCAGGCCTACGGCTACGGGCACCTCTCGCCGCGACTGCCCGCGGACGAGACGGGCGCGGCTTTGCTCGCGTGTCTCGTCGCCACCGGCCGTGCGCATCTGGGATCGGTGAACACGCCCCCGCTCCGCTGGAAACGTGGGCGGCGTGCAGAGGTGGGTTGGCGGCTGGACCACCGCGGCACCCAGACCCCCGCGCTGTTGGGGCTGGCTGCGGGCACGACGATCCTCTCCTTGCGTCCGCCGCACTGGGTGCAGCCGGCCACCGGTCACTGCGGTCCTATCCTCTGCGACCTCTCTCCCGCGGTCGCGCAAGCGCTTACGCGTGCGCCCGCACTGCCCGTCGAGTCCGTCGATGGCCTGGACCACGCGGCGTGGCCGGAGGCCTCAGGGATCCCCGCCCCGCGTCGACTCAAGCTCACACGCCTGCCCGCCATGCCCCCCACGCCCGTGCTTGCGCTGCGAGCCGGCCGCGCGGGTCAAGGCTGGGCCCAGCTGTGGTTTCGTTACGGCGAGGCCATCTGCGATCCGGACGAGCCGCACCACGAGGCGTCGATCGTCTCCGAGGCGACGAACGTGATTCGGGTTCCGCGCGATCGTCGGGCCGAGAGCGAGTTCGCCGATCGCCTGGCGGGTCTCGGACTGCAAACGACGCCCGCGCTTGAGGCCGATCCCGTCGGCCGCTGGCCCTCGCGTTGGACCTTCCCCGCGAGCGAGGACCACGACGCGAGCGAGGCGTGGCTCGACTTTGGCTCCGAGGCTTGCCCGAGTCTGACCGCGGACGGGTGGCGGGTTGAGCTCGATGATGCGTTCCGCTGGACGTTGGCGCCCGTGGATGCGTGGTACGCCGAGGTCGAAGAACTCGAAGGCGGCGATTGGTTTGCGTTGTCGGTCGGGGTGGAGATCGACGGCGTTCGCGTAGGGGTGCTGCCTGCGGTCAAGCGGGCGCTCGCGCGCGGTGAGTTCGGCATCGCCATCCCCGACCGCGGGGTGGTGCTCGACCTTGGTGATGGTCGGCGTGTCCGTATGCCCGCCGAACGTCTGCGGGCTATCGTCTCGGTGCTGCTGGAGCTGTATGGCAACCGGCCGCTCGATGGTGAGCAGCGTCTGCGGTTGCCTCGCGCCGCGGCGGCACGTTTGGTGGAGATCGACCCGGCCGCGGACCTGCGCTGGTATGGCCCGGAGCGACTGCGCAGGTTGGGTCATCAACTCATTGCCGCCGCGCGCCGAGAACTCCCGCTACCCGAGGTGCCTGCCAACCTGCGCGCGACGCTGCGTGAGTACCAACGCGAAGGTCTGGGATGGTTGCAGTTCCTGCGCCAGCACGCGGTCGGTGGGATCCTGGCCGACGACATGGGGCTGGGGAAAACTATCCAGACCCTCGCGCACCTGGTCATCGAACACAACGAAGGTCGACTGCAGCGGCCGTGCTTGGTGGTGGCGCCCACGAGTGTTTTGCCCGTGTGGCGGGACGAGGCGGCCCGTTTCGCGCCCTCGCTCTCACTGCGGGTGCACCACGGCTTGCGACGAAGCAAGGACGCACAGCAGCTCACTGAGCACAACATCATCGTCACCAGCTACGCCTTGCTGCTGCGCGACATCGCGTTGCTGGAGAAGATCGACTGGACACTGGTCGTCCTGGACGAGTCGCATGCGATCAAAAACCCTGCGGCGAAAGTGTCGGCGGCCGCCCGACGTCTCAACGCTCGTTGCCGTCTGTGTCTGACGGGCACGCCGCTGGAAAACGATCTGTCGGAACTGTGGTCGCAGGTCGACTTTGTGATGCCAGGGTTGCTGGGAAGCCCGCGACGGTTCGCGACGCTGTTCCGCACTCCGATCGAGCAAGACGGCGAGGAGGCGCGCCGTGTCGCGTTGGTGGGTCGGCTTGCGCCGTTCATGTTGCGACGTACCAAAGATGAAGTCTTGCCCGAGCTG
>JAESSZ010000549.1 GCA_016763875.1 Nannocystaceae bacterium | reverse complement strand
GAACCGCCCGAGCCGCCCGAACCTCCCGAGCCGCCCGCCGCGGTCACAAACACGCTGCTCTTGGGGTCGAACAAGATCGTCGCCTGTGCATCACCGGTCACTCGGATGATCCCCAACGCATCGTAGTGCGGGGTCTTGACCAGCGTCGCGTAGGCCACGAGCGCGAGCCCAGGTCCGCCGGTTCCGCCGTTGGTCCCGTTGCCCGCCGAGCCTCCGCCCGAACCATCGCCACCCGCCTTGTCTGACGAACCGCCAGCGCCGCTTTTGCCCGAGGAACCCGAGCTGCCGCTTGACCCACTCGGACCGTGCGCGCCCGAACTACCGGTGCCCTTGATGCAGCTGTAGGAGGGTTTGTAGTCCGACACGACGGTGAACGCCTTGGGATTGGCGAGCAGCGCAGTGGTGACCTGAAAACCGCCCACGGTCCCCAGCAGGTCAGCGTTTGGACTGTAGACCCCGTTGTCGTCAAAGCTGCCCTCTTCGGATGCGAACGAGAACCGCTCAAAACCCAACTTACCGATCCGGCTCTTGCTGGGATCGCCCTCCCAGGTTTGCAGCTGCTTGACCTTCTTGTTCTTCCGTTTCTTGTGCACCGCTTCGGTGAACACCGCCATCTGCACCGCCTTGCCCGGGCAAATCATCTTCTCTTCCTGACGCAACCCAACCTTCATCGACTGGACTTCGTACTTGTCGAGGTTGACCGTCGATTTCTTGGCAGAGGTCGCGATCGTCGTGATCAGGAAACCGCACCCTGAAAGCGCCGAGGCGGCCATGGCCACAAGAGCCAGAGTGGACAGGGTCCGCGACAGCGGGCGAGACAGAGGCACGTCGTTGGGCATCATGAGCAATGACAATCGGGTTCGGGCGACAGATGCGGCCGTCGCGAAGCGCAGCCACGCCTCCCCTCAAAGCAGGGCTTGTGCCCACGAGGGCACGAGACCGCCATGTGGCGTATTATCCGATGATGTCAACGGGTTGAGCGAATCGCTGCCAATCTGCAGCGACCGCGCGGGACTTCCCAGATCGGGAAGACACGGCCCCCCACTTCACACTTCGGGAAGAGGGGCCCGGCAGATCCGACAGCACGTTCAGCGACGGCTTTTCTGGGGGCGAGCGATTCCGTGGCGGTCCATCCACGTGCCCAGCGTGCGCCGCGAGACTCCGAGCAGCGCTGCGGCCCGAGTCTGGTTGCTGCCGCACTGCTGCAGGGCCTGCACGATGCGCGTGCGCTCGTCGACCTCCCCGCGCTCCGGAAGCGGCGCGGTACCGCCACCAAGTTCGTCCAGTTCGTTGAACAGGTGCTCGGGACGCACGGGTTCATCGCCGGCCAACACCACCGCGCGCTCGATCACGTTTTTGAGTTGCCGTACGTTGCCCGGCCAAGGGTGGCTCAACAACGCGGCGTGTGCCTCGGCCGAAAGAGGTGGAGCGAGCGCCAAGCCGGCCTTGACCGCAGCGCCCGCCAAGAACTCTTGCGCGAGTCCAGCGATCTCCGCGGTGCGCTCGCGCAGCGGTGGGATCCGTAGGGTTATCCCGTTGAGCCGGTAGTACAGGTCTTCGCGAAAACGGCCGGCCGCGACCTCTTTGCGCAGGTCACGATGCGTCGCCGACACGAAACGCACGTCGATCGCACGCGCTTGAAGTCCGCCAACGCGCATCACCTTGCGTTCTTCCAGCACGCGCAGCAGTTTGACCTGCTGCGACATCGGCATCTCGCCCACCTCGTCCAGGAACACGGTGCCGAGTTCGGCCGCCTCAAGTAACCCGGGTTTAGCCGCGTGGGCCCCCGTGAACGCCCCTTTTTCATAGCCGAACAGCTCGCTGGCCAGCAGCTCCTCGGACAACGCGGCACAGTTGAGTGGCACAAACGGACCACGGCCTCGCGGCGACAACTCGTGGATGCGCAAGGCAAGAACCTCCTTGCCGACGCCCGTCTCGCCGCCGATCAAGACCGAGAGTTCGCTACGGGCGACCCGAGCCGCGAGTCGTGGCAAGCCGCCTGCGCTGGCGGCGTCAGCGTCGATCTTCGCCGTACCTCCGGGAAAGATCGTCGGACCCTGCACCAGAACAGTCACGCCACCGACCTCCAGATGGTCGCCCGGACCAACAACGATGCGCTCCGCCGCGTCCAACTTTCGGCCGGCGACCCGTGTCCCGTTGGAGCTACCGACATCCTCGATCTCGATGCGATCCGGAGACAGGTGCAGCAGGGCGTGGCGTCGCGAGATCGAGTGCCGGTCGATCGTGATATCGGCCTCCTCGGCGCGACCGATGCTCAGCGTCCCCTGCTCGGGTAACACGTGCGCCGTGACCCCATCGTCGGCGAGTACCAAGAGTTTGCGCTTGCGGAGGTCATCGTCCCCGGGTTGCCACGGCATCGTCGTATCGCCGCGCCCGCTGTTTTTGTTGGCACTCACGTCGGGTCCTCGGTGGACACGTCGTTATCCGTGGCCATTTTGGCCCCGTCGACGATGGACTCGAGACGCGCGCGCTCGCGCCTCGCGGCAAGCTTCTCGGACTTGGTCCGGCCAAACGCGACCGCGTTTGCGTCGGCGGTGCGCTTGTCCGCCGCCTGCTTTCGCCGCTTCCGCTCGCGACCTAGATGCACGACCTTGCCCAACGCTTTCTCGCGGGCGAGTCTGCCATGCTCGACGGGGCGCTTCGCCCAGCATTTGCGCAACTCGCCCGATGCGGCGCCCCGCGGCAGCCACGAACTTGCGTGGACGGCCCTGGCCGAACCGATTCCCTACTTCGCCCTACAGCCGCCAGTACCCCCCACTCACGGCGCGGTACGGCACCGCGGGACCCCCCTTGGTGCACCGTCTCGGGGTTGGAACGACGTATGCAGTGAGTGGGACCACGCGGGGCGGAGGTCCGCCACCGGCGATCTACGGCTGCAGCCCGCCGCCGATGGAGCCAATGCCGGTCGTCTCGCCGCGAATTGCTGTCCTTACGAGGACACATCCAATGAACGGAACCCAACGAGATGGTGCAGCCCAACCCCAAGTTCCCCCGCGCACAACCCGCGATGACCCGAACCGCCAGACGCTGGCTCGCACTCGGCGTGTTTGCCGCACTCGGCGCGTGCGACGACCCCGAGGCCCGCGGCGGTAGCAGCATCGGTGGCGGCATGTTCTCGGCCGGTGGCGGCGAGGACGACGGGGGCAGCACGGGCGGCAGCGGGCGGGCCACCGCCTCGGGAGCCAGTCGCTGAGCGACCACTTGATAGACAACGTGGTTTAGGTCGCCCTCCATCGCAGCACTCAGGGCTTG
>JAESSZ010000548.1 GCA_016763875.1 Nannocystaceae bacterium | reverse complement strand
TGATGTCGGCGGTAAGCCCGCAGAGCTTCCAATGCCCGTGCTGCGGGGCGAAGCTGAGCATCACCATGGCTGGCGCGTCCGCCGGCGTGCCCTCGCCGCCCGCCCGCCCGCATCGCGACAGCCTGGCGCCAGTACCAGGGCGAGCACGAGTAACTGCGTCCAGATCGTCCCCAAGCGCGGCATCGTGACCGGCAGCATACGCATCAATTGTCGCTCATCAATTGTCACGGCGCCTCGTCGCTGCGAACCTGAGGGCAATGGCCTCCTTCCGCGCGCATTGCCTGGCCCTGCAACTCACCGGGGTCCTTGGCCTCCTGCTCGCCGCCGGCTGCCCCGAGACCGACGAGCCAACGGAAGAAGGCACGAGCGATACGTCCGGGACCGGGGACACGTCGGGAACAACCGCAGAGGTGGACGAGACGGCTGGGCCAGATGTCGACATCCCTGCGCGCGGGATCGTGATTCGCCGCGTCGATGTCAACTCTGGGGTCGCCATCACCGTCGCCGAGAACGGCGTGCTCATTGCCCCACAGGACAGAGCCCCGATCCCGAAGCAGCGAAATACCGCCCTACGGGTGTTAGTCGACGTCGATGAGGACGTCTGGGTTCAGCGAGAGATCGAAGGCCGCCTGACGATCGTGCAACCCGACGGGACGCAAGACGTGTTCTCGCTGTCTGAGACCATCGCGGCCGACTCGTCCGAGAGCAACCTTCAGTCGAACTTCCTCTTCGGCGTCACGGCTGACCTCGTATTGCCAGATGTCGCGTACCGCGTTGAGTTGTTCGAGACCGGAACGAACTACGAGACACTTCCCGAGCCCGAGCTCGCCCCGGCCGTGCCCGAAACCGGCACGGCGTACCTGGGCACACAAACCTCGACGCAACGGATGCGGGTGATGCTCGTTCCTGTGCAGTACACCGCGCCCGACGGCGGCGCCTGCCAGAGCACGACCGACACCTCCGAAGAAAGTCTCGAGCGCTACCGCGCCGCGCTGTTCCAGCACAATCCTACCGAGAGCGTGGAGATCTCAGTGCATGAGCCGATGATCGTCGACGATATCGATCTGTCGGTGACCGGCTCGGTGTACATCCTGCTGACACGCCTGTCCGTGTTGCGTGCCGACGACGCGGCTGATCCCGATCTGTACTACTACGCACTTTTCGACAACTGTGCGGCGTGTATCCAGGGGGACGGTAGTGGCGGCATTAGTGGCTGCCTGCTGGGTGTGGCGGCCGGCATCGCGCAGGCGACCCAGGGCGCGGGATCGATTCGCGTTGCAGTCGGGGTTACGGCTACGCCGAGCGATGCCAACGGCGGCGTCGACACCTTCGTGCATGAGATTGGCCACAACCAAGGGGGCAACCACGTCGCATGCCCGGGACAGACCGCCGCGGGGCCCGACGTCGCGTACCCGCACGACAACGGCAGTATTGGGGTCTGGGGATTTGGCGTTATCGACTTCGCGATTCGCAACCCGAGCAATCACAGCGACTACATGAGCTATTGCAGTCCGACGTGGGTCTCGGACTACCAATGGGCCGCCACCTTTGACCGGATCGAGACGCTTTCGGGTTGGGGGTTTGGCCTCGACGGAGGCCAAACCCGAGAAGAAGAGCCAATGCTCTTGGTTGGAGCGGTGAACCCTGTGACCGGCGAGCAACGATGGTGGACCGACCGCGGTACGCTGGCGCCGGCCGACTACAGCGCGAACGCGTGGGAGATGGCGTACACGTTGGACAGCGGCGCGACCGTTCCCGTGAGCGCCGCTGTCAATCCATGGTCTGAGGGCCCTTGGGTTAGTGTGCGCGCGCCCTTCGGGTCGGAGATAGCCACGAGCCTTACTGCCCTGGAACTGGTCGCACCGGGCCGCACGATGCGTCTGCGCGCCTCAGAGATTGCGGGCAACACGATGGCTGACCTCCGCGCTGTGGCCCCTGATTGACAGCGCGGCATGGCCCGCGCGATGTTCGGCGCGCCGTGGAGTGGAGTCCCAACCCGATCATGCTGCAGCTCGGCTCCCTGACGGTCGGCTGGTACGGATTTTTCTTCACGGTAGGGCTGCTGATGTCGATCTGGATGGGGCACCGAGTGTTCGTCCAGCGCGGGATCGAAGAAAAGCACGCGTCGAATCTGACGTTCGCGACGATGGCCGGCCTGTTCATCGGTGCGCACCTGTTCGACGTCTTCTTCTACAACTGGGACAAGTTCATCATTGACCCATCGATCGTCCTCGATCCGCGACGGGGGCTTTCCAGTCACGGGGGAGCGGTTGGGGTGATTGTCGCCTTCTTCGTGTACAGCCGGGTGATGCGACTGTCGTTCCACCGGGTCGCGGACGGCATCATATTGGCGGCGGTCTGGCTCATTCCCACCGTCAGGCTGGGCAACTTCTTCAATAGCGAAGTAGTCGGACGCACCACAGACGTCCCCTGGGGCATTGTTTTTGTGAACGCCGGGCTGCCTCAGCCGCGCCATCCCTCGCAACTGTACGAGGCGCTGATGGGCGTCGTCGTGATCTCGTTGGCGTACTGGCTGCACGCCCGGCGGGCTCGGGTGCGTTCGGGCGCGACCTTCTACTTGACGCTTGGGGTCTACTTCAGCCTGCGGTTCGTGCTTGAGTATTTTAAGGAGTACCAGACGATTGCGCCAAATTTTCCCCTCACGATGGGGCAGCTGCTGAGCTTGCCTGGGGCGGTGATCTGCTTCGGCGTGCTGTGGGTCCGACGACCCGCCCTTCGACCCCTTCGACCTGCCCGAAGGGCGAGCGATTCAACGTAGGGCGCCCTTCGACCTGCCCGAAGGGCGAGCGATTCAACCTGCCCTTCGACCCCCTTCGACCTGCCCGAAGGGCGAGCTACTCAACCTCCTCGCTCTTCGACCGGCGCTTCGACCCTTCGACCTGCCCGAAGGGCAAACGATTCAAGCTCGACCTCGACCCTTCGACCTGCTCGAAGGGCAAACGATTCAAGCTTGAGCTAGCGCGCTGGCGACCTGCCCGAAAACAACCACGTCAACCTCCTCCGATCCGCACGAGAGGCACGTCTCTTCGGCGCGGTCCGAAATGCGGGCGACCCACGCGGAACGCGGGCGACCTACGGTCCCCAGGCACACACTGGCGCCAAGAACACAGCCGCGACCTGAACCCCGCGCCGTTCGGCGCCCCGCCCGGCGTTCGGCGCCCCGCCAGAGAGATCTGCGACCTCCTCGTCCCGATTCCAGCCGGGGCAACGGAGACCAAGACGCACAGGTAGGTAGGAGCGCCCGCCTAGAAAACCGCCATTCCGACCTACGGGGGCGCCGTTGCACACTGAACGCCGAATCGACCCAGCATCAGCCAGGTCCCGAACGGAAATACAACGCTCCGCTCCCCCTTGAGCCACACG
>JAESSZ010000547.1 GCA_016763875.1 Nannocystaceae bacterium | reverse complement strand
TTTGGGCCGAGAACGTCACCATGCCTTCGATGCCCTCGACGTTGTCGAGCATGCCCGCGACCTGCCCTCCCACGCTGTGACCGACCAGCAGGATGCGAGCATCGTCATGCTCGGTCCGGACCCAATCGAGCACGCCCGCCATGTCCTGCAGGCCCCAGTCCCGCATCTTCGCCGAGAACCCGCGGAGCTGACGAGGGCGTGAGCCCCCGATACCTCGGTAGTCGTAGGTCACAACCCGGTAGCCGGCTTCCACCAGCGCGCCCGCGAAGTGGCGATAAAATCTGCGTGGCACTGCGGTCGCACTGTTGATGACAGCGACTTTGCGCGCGGACGGAGAACCGTACACAGTGCCCGCCAGCGGCAACGCGTCGCGAGCCAGAAGCGTGACGTCGGTGGATAACTCAGATGCGCGTTCGTTCATTGGCCATCGCCGGCTGGACGCCGTCGCTAACCTGAGTACAGCAGCTCTTGGCGGCCTTCCAAGGCCTCCATGTCCAGCGACACACTGCAATCCTGCAGTGAGTGTGTCCTCGGCGCTCGTGACTCCGCGCCGCTAATAGCGGTGCTTGGCGAGAAACACGAGCGTCTCTTTGAGCGTCTCGCGCGTGTGCCTGTCGTGGCGTCCGGCTTGTTCGCCGTCGTGGTCGCCGTCGTGGTCGCCAAGCAGGACCTCCAGGGCATGGCGGGCTGTCGCGTCTTGGGCGGGTGACAGCTGCGGTTCTTGTTGCGCGCCCTCCCCCTCTTCAGCGAGCAGGTTGAGCATGCGGTGGATGCTCTTGGTCACGCCAACCTTCTGCTGGTTGTAGTAGTCCTCGCGCAGCAGGGCAAAGTAGTCCGCAAAGATCTCGTCGTAGGCCGGGTCTTCGTTCGGATGCGACAGCGCCCACGCCCCGATCCGCGACAGCAAGTCGGCGCGGTGTTTCTTGCGCCCGTCCTCACCACTCACGTCGGGCACCATCGTCCCTTCGAGCTCCGTCATGAGTTTCTCGTCAGGATCCGCCGCCTCGCCCGTGACCTCATCGAACAAACGCTCGCCTTTGAGTTTGTGCGACAGGTGCACGACGTACTTGCGGAACAGCTCCATGTAGCGCTCCTCGTCAACCAGCCCGAGCGCCTCACGGACCTCCCGGTCCGACAAGTCCAGCCATCGCTCCCAGCACTGAGCCGAGATCGCATCGTCGCTGCCATCGAGGTCGTGAAAATGCGCGTCGGGCTCCAACAACATCCAACGGTAGTTGGCGCGATCGCCGAGGTAGGTTCGAATCTCCTCGAACACCTTGGGCACCGTGACGCACGAGGCACCGGACTGCGATGCTGCCGCGAGTAAGACGGTCTTGAGGTCGCGGACCGAAGCACCAAAGCTGCCCTCGTAGTCGCCGAGCACGTGGTCAGCCCCTTCCGCCCGCACAACCGCATGGGCAAAACGCTCTTTGTACATCCCGGGCACCGCGGCCAACAGCTCGCGCGCCTCGTCCGAAGACAGGCCGCGCGGCACCCGGCCATATGCGTACAAATCGGCCTTCGCCAGCGGCGTCAGTTTCTCAAGCACCGAGGCGAGTTTGTCGTCGTAGTGCTTGGGATCGGGGCGACGAAGCCGTGTCATCACGCCCCACAGCGCGAGGATCTTCGTTACGTGCGGCGCGACGTGGACCCCTCGCAGAATGTCGCCCACCTGCTCTTGGTAGATCTTCCGCTCAACGCGGTAGTCCAGCAGGAACGGCACGCGAATAAACGCCAGCCGTGCTCGGAACGACTGATACTCACCCGACCGCAGCGCACGGAACTCCAGCAGGTCCAGATCGTTGGCGCTGCCGCAAAAAAGCTGGTCCAAACCAAGCACCAAGTGGTCCAGCGCCACACCACCGGTTTCAGTCGCGGTCAGCAGATACTTGTACTGCTCGTAGGGCCGCTTGAGCAGGTCGGAGAAGTTGAGCACGCCGCGGTTGGCATCCACCAGATCGCCCTGCACGGCGTACAACGCTTCGCCCCCGACCGTTGGAGGAAGACTCGAAAAAGCGCTCTCTGCGGTCACTGCAAAGCTGCGCGCGTCGACGGTCTGCTTGGGCTCGACCGTCACCAGCCCGGTCCTGTACTGCCGCGACAAAAAGAAGCGCTCGACCTGGATGTGCTGCAGCACGCGACGTAGATCACCCTGATACGAGGTCAGAAGCGCGTCGAAGATCTTCCGATTTCGATGCGACAACTCGCCGTACAGGATGGCGTCACTGATCACGAAGTCGGGATCGTCGCCGCAGATGTCAGCGAGCAACCGGCGTCGCGCCGCCACCGGGATCAACGCGATCGGATTGTCCTTGCCCTCGTCGGCGACCCGCGAGTCCACCTCGTCCGCACCAAGGCGCGCGAACGTCTCTTCACCCAGGGCGTCCCGCAGATCGTCGTTTGTGGCAAACCCGATGCCCCCGGTCTGCTGCTTGCGCGTCGGGAACACCCACGCGAACCGATACATCGCGCCGCGCTCGGTCCGTGAGTAGGCCTCAAGGGAGCGTTGCAACGACTCAAGGATCGTCGACTTGGCGCTGCCGTTGGGGCCGTGCAGGAGCAGCAGCTTGTTGACTCGCCCTACCCGGACAAAGCCGTCGATCGCCTCGTACAACTCGTTTTGGGCTTCTTCCTGCCCAACCAGCCGGTGCCAGCCATCGAACTCGCAGTCGAACAGTCGGTAGCGCTCGACCTGGCCACTGGGTGTCCGAACCCCACGGTGGCCGAAGTGATCGAACGCATCGCGCACGTACTGCGGCGCGCTGCGGGCGTGCACTGTCGGTTCCCGACACAGGAGGTCGAACCATTCGTCGAAGCTCAGCAGGCGCCGCGTGGACGAAAACTCGTCCGCCACCGCACCGACCAGGGCCTCGATCCTTGACTTTCCGCCGCTCGATTCGCTCACGCCGAAGCGAGCGTACCATTGGACGTGCGACTCCGCGGAGCACCGTTCTCGGCCACCCACGTCCGATGCGGCACCTGCCACCCACGATCGACGGTTGACTCAGCGCGAGACCAGTACAAACGGGTACACGACGGAAACAACCCCCGCGCCGGTCGGTTTGGGGAACTTCCAACGTTTGACGGCCTGGACGATGCACTCGCCGACACCGTCCTCGCCCAGCGTGGAGTCCTTGATCGTTGACGAAGTCACTGCGCCGCTCGCCGCGATCTCGAACGCTATCTTCAGCCGGCCATGGAGGTCCGGGTCTTTGTCTAGCCCTTGGGCGTAGCAGTCGCGGACTTCGTCGGTATGCGCACGGACGATGCGCCGGATGATGTCTTGGGCGAGGGCTCCGTCCACGGTGATGCCCCCGCCAGAGCTGGTCGCGCCGAAACCAAAACCGCCAATATCAAACGCCTGATCCAACCCACCCCAGCCGTCCTCCAAATTCAGGCCGTATTGAGGCGACGCGAGAGCGGGCCGGCCTTCTCTCCCGGCCAGCAGTCCAAGGATGCCAGGTCTGCGCACCACGACGTCTGGGTCGAACGTGTCGGATGGCGCCGCGATCAGGGTCAGCTCAGGGAGCAGGCAGTCCCAACTGTTGGTGCCGCAGCGCCGCCCAAGAAGCGCGGCCAACGTTTTGACGACTGTGCCC
>JAESSZ010000546.1 GCA_016763875.1 Nannocystaceae bacterium | reverse complement strand
GTCTACGCCGACGGGACCTACGAACTGAGCGCGGGTATCGAATAGACGGCGTAGCAACGACAACGGTGTGCATGTACCGAGAACGCAGCACGAGTACGGTCGGGCGCAGGCTGTACCGCGAGACCCCGCGAGACCCCGCAACGGTCCGACGGTCGAATGGGGCCTCATATGATCGTCGCCCTTCGGCGTGCAGCGCTCAGTTGCTTGTTCGCGAGCCCATAGTCATGCGGGTGGACCGAAACATCTGGGGTGCCGCCGTACTTCCACTATGTCTTCGAGAGCGAATCCTTCTGTGCGGATACGGAGCGCGCATCCGATGCTACGGACGAGCTCAGCTTTGACGTGGCGGATGCGGGCGCGCTGCGCAGACCCAGCGTAGGCTGACGCCCAGCTTTGCCGCCGCAGCCCTGCCGGACACAAGCCCCTCGGCGATGACGTCGCGACCGACGCCGCGTGTCTCGTGGCTCATCGTCGTGAACGTCACCTCCGCGTAGCGCACGTTTTGGGCACGCAGGCGCTCAGCGAGCGAGACGACCGCGTCGTGGAAGTCCTCGGGACGCTCGAAGCAGCGACAGATCGCCATGTAGCAGCCAAGGAAGCGAGCAAAGTTGCCGAAGCCCTCGCCGGGCAGTGGGTAGCGCGGAAGCGGAGTCCCGCGTCGGTCCGACAGTCTGCGCGCCAGCGCCTCGTCCACGGATCCCTCCAGATGCAGGTGCAACTCAACCTTGGGCAGCGCAGTAATGAACGCGTCCAGCGATCCTCATCGGCGCCAGTGTGGTGGCAGTGATGATGTCCGGGTACGAGGCCAAAACGGGCAACGTAGGACTAGACAAGCTGCTGACGCGCGGCGTCCGCGTTGCCCGCACTCTCGGGGGATGTTTGGAGGCTTTGACACGATGCCGGGCAGGCGATGGAATATTCTCGGAGCCGATTCGTTCTTGCCAAAGTGATGCCCCCTCGCGCAGTTGGTTTGTGTTTACTCGCGTGTGTCGCAGGCTCGGCTTGCACCCCCGCCCCATCCGGCTCCGTCTCACCCACATCCCCCCAACGTGCGACCCAGGTCGTCCAGCCCACCCAGAGCGGCCAAACGGCTGAGCGCCCGGCCGCGGCTCCCCAGACCTGGGCGAGCACCGTGGGCCCGCGTGGCGCCCAGTGGGTGGACGACATGGTGGTCGATGCTGCCGACCGTACCCACGCGCTCACCTCCGTCTTCAGCGACTGCCACAAGCCCGACAGTGCGGACTGCCATCCCGCGGGGCCGCGGCAGCAGATCTGGGTCTCCTACGATGCTGGCGGCAACCCGCTGCACGAACGGAAGCTGCCGACCACCGAGTGGGCCGATCGGATGGCGCTGACTGCCGACGGTCGCTTGGCGTTGCTCGTACGCGCGCGAAGTCGCGTCGGCCGGACCAACGACGGACGCGGGTCGTCCTCAGTGCGACTGCTCGATCCCACGACGGGGAACGGGCTCGGCGTGGTCCCTCTCGATCTGGACGCCGAGCCCGGGATCGGTCACTTCGTCCCCACCGCGGACGGAGGCTTCATCGTTGCAGGCGTTTTCGACGAGACGCTTCGGATCGGAACAAGCACCATTGAAGCGAGCAGCGCGGAGTGGGACCTCTTCGTCGCCCGTTTCGACGCATCCGGCGCAGCCACGTGGCACGTGACCGCGCGGGGCCACAGCCCGGGGCGAAGCGGCCAAGACACGTTGCACGCACTGCAATTGCTGCCCAACGGTGACGTAGCGATCGCCGGGGGCTGCCGCGGCCGACCGCTGACCTTCGCGGGTGGCGGCACGACGATGGCGATCCGTTGTGGTGCGCGCAAGCACGACGACGCCTACGTCGCGCGCATTGGCGCCGACGGTACACCGCGATGGGTTCGACGCCTCGGTTCGACCCCGTCTGGGGGCAAGTGGTCAACCGGCGGAGCCACCCCCACCGCGCTGGCCCATGCGCCCGACGGCGGGCTCTTCGTCGTCGGGTTGTTCTCGCATGTCGTTCGGCTGACCGATGGAGCCCAAACGCGCTCGCTGTGGGGTCGCGGGTTCACCGACACGTTCGTCGTGCACTATGCCAAGGATGGGTCGCTCGTCGACGCATGGCAGATCGGCGGACCCGGACAGGATCGCATCGTCGATGCCGTGATGGTCAACGACGACCTCTGGCTCACGGGCACGGTCGCCGGCAAGTCCGCACTCCTTGCGCTGTCTCCATCCAAGGCATTTGCGGGTCACGATCCTGAGAACCTGCACCTGCCCGCGCTGGGGGTTCTGGTCCGCCTCCACCCCGATGACGGCTCCCACGCGCACTTCGAGATGCCTTCGCGGGCCCCGGACAACATCACCTCTGTGGACGCGATGCTGCTCCGGGTGGGTACGAACGGGTTGCGCGTGGCTGGCAGCTTCGCCGCCGAGCAGGCGGCGTTTCCCGGGCAACAGGACGTCATGCTGGTGCTGCGGCGCCGTCTATCGCCGCGCGCGAACTACGAGTCGTTCGTGTGGGCGCCTACGTGGCAGTCACTATCCCGCGCTCGATGAGCACGGCGTCGCGCCCGTCGTGGATTCACCCGCGTCGAAGGTGCCCGTCATCGACTCGCCCGTCGATCCGGCGTCGTCGGTCGTTTCACCTGGACCCGAGCTGCTGGAGCCTGCGGTCGAGCCGCTGTCGCCCACCGCTGTCGTCGCGTCCACACCCGTACTCAACGACCCAGTCGTGTCGGCCCCCGTGGCGCCCATGGAACCGTTCGTGTTGTCTGCCGCCTCTCCCGAGGCGTCGTCGACAGCGGCGTTGTCTGTTTTCTGCCAAGCGTCTTTACACAGCCATCTCCTGCGCGCTTTCGTGGGCAAGAACACGCGATAGGCAAGTGTGTCGGCGGCAACCACCACGCCGTTTTCGTCGGAACTGGATCGCCACGGTCGTGCACGTCGTGTCGCATGCGTTCCAGGAGGGACTCCGGAGCTTCTACCAGCCTAGGGATGTGCGAGGACAGCTCCTGTCTTATCGAGCAACCCCGTGGTTGCCGCGGTTTCTTTTGGTAACCGATGCGTGGCGCGTGCGTATCGGCGATCCTCTGGGGGCTTCGGGGGGATTTCGAGCCGGAACTAACACGAGCGAACTTCACCGAGGGCCGTCGCCGCCCGGCTCACGCTGGCTGTGACGTCACGAAGCAGGCGGAAGTCCTGGGAGACCTGCCACGCCGTTGCGAACGAGCAGCCCGCGCGGCGTGCGACCTCGGCGATGCTCATCTCGGCCTCGCTTTCGAGCACCGTCCAGACATCGGCACGCCAGGTTGGTCCCATGAGCACGCGGTTCCGATAGCCGGCGTGCTGACGCACGAGAGCCTTGGGGGAGAGCACATCCGTCTCGCGATCTCGGAGGATGCCAGCGGGCACTCGGAGGGCGGAGCCGGCAAACCGGTCGTCCTCCCCGCGGCGCGCGATTTGGAAGTCGGACCCGACTGGGAGAAGGTCGATGCTCGGGCCGTGGTGGAGCTTCTTCAACCGCACGAACCGTCGGTCCTTTGCGAGACGGTTTGCGACGGATGCCCAGTAGGTGTGCACTCGCATCGACGGGTGCTCACGCAGGCAACGCAACAGTCGGTCGGCGTTGACGTACCCGTGGTGAGCTCCGAGCCACGTGGTCAGCACGGCCAGCACGCGGAGATCATGCGCGTCCATCCCGAGTTCCGAAGCGTGGACTAGGGTCTCCTCGACAGGCGCCCTCGCGTTCGGCTTGGCTGCGAAGTTCATGCCGATACCCGCCATGTCGCGAGTGAGCGCCCGATTGTCCGGGGCGTCTTCCAGTGCGGGGCCACGACTAAACGACATAGCCAAGTCTCTCTCGCAGGTCTCTGAGCGTCGTGTGGACGTGAGTGGGCCACATCTCGTTCGCATCCTGTACCGCGATCCAGGGCTCGGCCCGCTCAATTTCGTCGGAGTTGGGAGCCATCGCAATGCAGTCCGCAAGGTCGATGCCGCGATCGCATGGATACTCGTATTCGAATCGGGTATCGGAACAACCGACACCGCAAGTGTACCCTGTGGACCGGCCCGGTCAAGCGCAGCTCGCAGCATCCACCCACACGAGCAGTCCTGCGAACACTGCGTCAGTCCACGTCTATGAATCGCGGTGGTCCGCACCCGGCGTCTTGAGCTCACGGGTCGTGCAACCAAAGCCGGTTGGCATCGCCTCGCCCGGGACAAACTCTGCTTGCTCCGTGCACGCGACAGCAAAGAGCCGCAGCTGTGACGCGATGCCCGGAACGTCGACCGAGACGGGGCTTGCGGACTCGTGTGTCGCCAGCAAGACCTCGAGGATCGTGTCCGCGGCGGCGCCACCGGTGCCGCCTTCCAGAGTGTCCGGTTGCATCACGAGCACCGCGAGCGTGCCAACGTTGTCCGCGCGGAGTACCAGCCGACCATCGCGATGCGTGACGTCGAGTTCGGGACGGGTCAACTCCGAGTACTCCAGCGCTACGGTCGTGTACGCACTTGCCATCTCAACGCGCTCTACGGTGGCCGGCTGAGCCACCCGCGCGTCCGGCCAGACCGACGCGCCAACGGTGGCGATCAGCGTGGCCGCCACGGCCACCGCGGCACTGCCGGCCAGATAACCCAGCATCACGCTGCCGGTCTCATGTCGCGGCAGTGTTGGCGGGAGCATCGTTACCGACGGCGTGCTCGCGGTCTGCAGACGCTGCCGGCAGCGTCT
>JAESSZ010000545.1 GCA_016763875.1 Nannocystaceae bacterium | reverse complement strand
GGTGATTGGTGCGTTCGAGGGCGCCGTGCAGCTCGAATGCGAGTACGAGCTTCACGCGATCGTTGCTGCGACAGAGAACCTGGTCAACGGCCGAGCGTACAAGCTCGGCGACGTCCTCAAGGCGTCCAACGGCAAGACCGTCGAGATCAACAACACCGACGCAGAAGGTCGCCTCACCCTCGCGGACGCGCTCATCTACGCGGGCAAGCTCAATCCGACGATCGTCATCGACTTTGCGACGCTCACCGGTGCCTGTCTCGTCGCGCTGGGTCCGAAGATCGCGGGCGTGATGACCCACGACGACGCACTGCTCGCTGACTGGACCGCCGCCGCCGCGTTGACCTCGGAAGAGATGTGGCGCCTGCCCCTTCCCGAGGACCTCAAGGAACAACTCAAGAGCAAGATCGCGGACATGCGAAACACGGGCGAGCGATGGGGTGGAGCCCTCACCGCGGGCCTGTTCCTCTCGGAGTTCACCGAGGACATGCGTTGGATGCACGTCGACATCGCCGGCCCGGCAATGGTGAGTAAGCCCTACGGCATCACCACGGCGGGCGGCTCCGGCTTCCCGGTGGCAACGATCCTCGAACTCTTGTCAGGCGATCTTTCGCCAGCCAAGATCTAAAGCTGGCGAGGCGGAGCAGCTAGCGGGCGTACTCGATCTCCGAAACGATGTCGTTTCGGATCGAGACCTTCGTCTCGTTGGATGTACCGTCGCAGTCTAGGTTGTTGCGGACGTAGCGTCCGGCTTTGGGTCCACTGGTGCAGCGAATGTAGGTGTGCTGCGTGATCGGCCGGTCGTTGACGTCGCGGACCTGCGTGTCGGCCGGAGGACCCCACGCCATCAGCAGTGCGAACTCGTGAAATCCGACCTGCACGTCTCCCGAGGCGGCGGCTTCGCGCTCGCTCTCGGGAAGCCCGACCCAGCGCTGCCATAAACCCTGACGCTCGAGATAGTCCTGACGTTCGCTGGCTGGCTGCTTGAGAAAATCCTGCTGCGTACTTGGGGTAGGCAGGTTGTAGTAGAAACGACGATCCAGCTCCGGCAAGCGTTCCGGGGTAAGTGCGCAGGCAACCGTGGCCAACAAGAGGGCCAAGGAGGCGTGGACAAAACGAGAGGTCGCCATAAGTCGGCGGATGATACGGTAGACGACCCTCCTTGGCCGCAAACCCGCAATCCGGACGCTGCTCAGTTTGGTTGCACTCGTAAATGCGCAATTGTTCGCATTGGTCGGCAACCGCGCTACACTAGATCGTCATGGAAAGGGCCCAGATTTCAACCGCTAGGGTCGAATCCTTGACCGGAAGCAGTTCTGCTGCTAAAGAGACGCGTTCTACGTTGCCTGAGGTGTAGGCATCGGTGAGTGACGACCGTACCTCTTGAGGAACGAACCAATGGCCGCCATTACTTTCAGCGTAGGGGACAAGGTCGTGTACCCGGGGCACGGAGTGGCCGAGGTCACGGGTCTTGAAAAACGCGAGATTTCGGGCAATGCGCTCGAATTCTACGTGCTTCGCGTGTTGGAAAACAACGTGAAGGTCATGGTGCCCAAGCACAACGCCAAGTCCGTTGGACTACGGCGGCTTGTGGGACAGGAAGAAGTCGAGCAAGTCTACGCAGTGCTCAAGCACCGCGGCGGCAAGATTTCGACCGCGACCTGGAACCGTCGGTACCGTGAGTACATGGAGAAGATCAACACCGGTTCGCTGGTGGAGATTGCATCTGTGCTGCGGGACCTGTGCATCCTTCGCGCCGACAAAGAGCTTTCGTTCGGTGAACGAAAGATGCTCGATACGGCGCGCACGCTGCTGGTTCAAGAACTTGCACTCGCCAAAGGCGAGGAAGAGTCCGCAGTCGGCGCCGCTCTCGACGAGATGTTCTAGTGCCTCGTCGGCTACTACGCAGCCTTCGTTAGCGCGTACCAGTCGATCGCGTCTACAATGAAGACGGCGGCGCAAGCGCTACGTGCTTCCTCAGGCTTGCCCCGCACAAATAGGTTCACGAATCCGGGCACGCATTCCCACCCTGCGGCGGGTGTGCTGTCGGGCGCCCAGGCGACATCGAAGACTCGATTTCCTGAAGAAATCTGGCCCGCCCACGGTGAGCTAGGGTCCGGGATCCGGGCACAAAATGGGCGGTCGGCTGCGACTTCCTTCCACATGTGTTCGAACTCATCAGCGTCGATCTCGTCGGCCGCGGGGTGATTTGCCATCGCTGCTGCGACGACCGGATGACACATGAGGATGTCCTCGGGCGAAAATCGCGACCCTTCAGCGTGGAGTTGAACCTGCCGATGGACCCAACCCTTGGCATCGATCTCGTACAAGGTCATCCCCGGTTCCCCAGACTCACCCCCGAAACAGATTCGGATGTAGCGCATGGACAACCGCGAAGTTCGAACCAAACTGACGCAGGGCACGACTCGCGTATCGGCTCTGTCGAGCCGCGGTAAACCCCCGTCCACATTTGAGCCGGGTCGCCCCAAGCACGGTTCATCCGTGGATCTCTATCAACTCCACGACGCTGGGCGCTCGACGGAATGTGGCCGCGTCCGTCGCGAGCACCGCGGGCGCCGCGGCGCCGTCGGTCAAGTTGATCACACTCGCCGTCATTGTGCAGGGGTTGTCCGTCCCTACTAACGCTCCCCAAAGAACCTTGCCGTAGCCAGGCCCAGCGGTTGGCGCCTGAAATGGCCCCGCCCCTACCGCGACACCACTGCCGTCCGCGTTAACGGCCAGACCGAAGGGTTCAAGTTGCCCATCGGCGCTCGGCCAGTGACTCTCGAAACCGACAAGGGTTTGGCAAACATCGAGGGTGCCGCCCAAACTCTGCACAACCAACACGCCGCGTTGCGATGGGTCCAGAACACCAGCGGAGGCGACCAACCACGTGGGGGTGTCCGCTGGAAACGCCTCAACCTCTCCGAGTTGGCCGGAACCCGAAAGGTTCACCAGCCCCTGCACCTCGCAGTTCGCGTCGAAGTGCCACAGCCGCGCACCGGACGTCAGCGACAACGGGGTTGGACCTTCGGCGACAAGAAAACCACCCGCCCCATCGCCCGCGAGATACCGAACTCGGCGACCCGCAGTCTGCCCAGCGATCTCGCAGAGTGTGCCTGTGACCAACGCCGCCACATCAGGTAGCGGCGTGGCATCGAGGTCGCCGACATCGAGCAAGACGATCTTCTCGTTGCCATCGCACGCGACACCGACACTGCTCGGGCCAAGGTCGACGACTTGTGCGGCGCCGTTGCATCCCATCGCGCCGAGGTCCACCACACCTGGTGCAGCCCCGGGATCGGTTGCGTCCAATACGAGCAATCGCCCGGGCATCGTCCAGTTGTCCTCGGTTGTAAACAGGTCGTTGTTGAACGTACCGACCAGTAGCCGAGAGCCGCGTGCTGTCACGAAGATCGGCTCAAGTTCATCGAGGCTGTGCGCCACAACTGGGCCTAAGAAAGAACCGGCGGCGAAGTAATCCGACACCGCCAAGGTACTGCCGGCCGCGAGGTCGTCGAACATGGTGAGCGGGAACGAGACCAACGATCCGCTTTGCCGAGTCGGGTAGTGGCCAAGGGCGACATGCATGAAGCCTCCCGCGCGCGCGAGACCGAATGGTTCGTCCAAGCGACCATCGGCGTAGTCACCCAACTCGCAGCCGTCACAGACGTTCGGCTTGAGATCGAGATCGATAGCGCCTCGGTAGGGGTTGGCATCCCCGGGCGCGAATATTTCGATTCGGTCGTCGAGGGTCTGGCTGACCAAGACAAGCGTGCATGTCATACCGGGCGCGCAGCCGAGGACATCACCGCCGGCTGCGCCATCGAGATCACCACCGGATCCCGTCGTGTCAGCGCCTTCAGTTTCGGTTCCGGTATTGCTCCCTGCGTCATCGGCGGGACAAGCGACCGCACCGCCACACAAGAGAAGACCAAGATAGCGGCGGAGCATAGACCCCGACGCTAGCAGCAACTTTGCTAACGGAGCACCCGCGGTCGCCGGTCAAACGTCAAGGTTTCGCGTATTGAGCGCATTGTCCGTGATGAACTTGCGCCTAGCCTCGACGTCTTCGCCCATCAATGTGGGGAAGATGTTGGCGGCTTCGACCGCGTCACCGACCCTGACCTGCAAGAACGCGCGGCGCTCCGGGTCCATGGTGGTTTCCCACAGTTGCTCGGGGTTCATCTCGCCCAGACCCTTGTAACGCTGGATGTTGAGCCCGGCGCGTCCGGCGACGCCAATATGCCGCACCAAATCGATGACTCGGCTAACCGAGGCGACCTCTTCGTCGCCGCGGTGCAAACTAAACTGCGAGTCTCCAAGCGCCGAGAACTCTTGTCGGATCTGAATGAGGTCCTCGATCTCATGCAACTCCAACAAGTTGGTGTTCAAGACTTGGAAGAAGGTCAGACCATCGCGAAGCAACTCGACGCGGATAGCTGAGCGCTTTGGATCGCTCTCATCTGCGATGATCTCCGTGGACACCACCGCATCGACGAGTCGGTTCTTCAGCAGGCTCTCGAGTTCCGTCGCAACCGCGCTCAGGAGTTCCGCGCTCTCGAATTCTGGCGCCAACTCCGCGATGCTGCGTGTCTGAACGATGTCGACAAACGCCTCGACCACATCGGGCTGATGATCCCGCGACAGCGAATCGAGAATATCTCGGTACTGCAAACCGCGACGCGCCAACTTCGCCATGACGTCTCGACTAACTTCGACACCACCCACTTGCAGCGAAAGATTCTCGATCGCGTTGTCGATCACGTAGCTGTCGAGTGCAGCGTCGTTCTTGAGATAGGTGTCCTTCTTGCCGACGCGCACTTTGTATAGTGGCGGCTGCGCAATGTAGAGGTAGCCGCGGTCGATGATCTCGGGGAAGTGACGATAAAACAGCGTCAACAGCAGCGTGCGGATGTGCGAACCGTCTACGTCTGCATCGGTCATGATGACGATGCGGTGGTAGCGAAGTTTGTTGATGTCGTACGCGTCACCGACCCCCGCGCCCATCGCGGTGATGAGGGTGACGATCTCTTGGCTGGACAACATCTTGTCGAGCCGAGCTTTCTCGACGTTGAGGATCTTGCCGCGCAGCGGAAGTATCGCCTGTGTCGCGCGGTCGCGACCTTGCTTGGCGCTACCACCGGCGGAATCACCCTCGACAAGATACAGTTCGGCGTTCTCCGGGTTGCGCTCCTGACAATCGGCCAACTTGCCCGGTAGCGACATCCCGTCCAGGACGCCCTTGCGGGTGATTGTCTCGCGAGCTTTCCGTGCGGCAGCGCGAGCGCGAGCGGAGAGAATTGCCCGCTCGACGACCATCTTGGCGCCCTTGGGATTTTCTTCGAAGAAGCGCGAGAGCTCGTCGTTGAGCAGACTCGAGACAAGCCCGGTGACTTCGCCCGAAACTAGTTTGTCTTTGATCTGCGAGCTGAACTTGGGGTCCGGATGCTGGATCGCAAGCACGGCCACCAATCCCTCGCGAACGTCTTCGCCAGACAGCGGTCCCTTGTGCTGTTTGAGCAGATTTTTGTGGCCGGCGTACGCGTTGACGCTCTTGGTCAGTGCGGTACGCATACCCGTAAGGTGCGTCCCGCCATCGCGGTTGGCGATG
This sequence comes from Nannocystaceae bacterium, assembly GCA_016763875.1. Classification (GTDB taxonomy): domain Bacteria; phylum Myxococcota_A; class Polyangia; order Nannocystales; family Nannocystaceae; genus JAESSZ01. The sequence goes on along the minus strand of JAESSZ010000545.1, from coordinate 9,529 downwards.
TTGTTGGTGAAGCAAAGGATCTGCTCCTGATAGGAGTCGGTCCATTGCAACGCGACCTGCAATCCGAGCTTGGCAGTTGTTCCCTCGAACTCGAATTCGAGCGAGGTATTGACGTAGATAAGCTCGCCGATCGACTGCTTGCTCTGTGCGAGCAACTTCACGAAGCTCGCGACGCCGCCTTCACCGTCGTACGCCTTTTCGCGACCGTCCCGTAGATCGTGAAGGGTGATCGTGACGCCCGGGTTGAGGTAACTGAGTTCGCGAAACCGCTGGCCCAGGATCTCGAATTCCATTTCGACGTTCGAGAACGTCAATGGGTCGGGATGGAACGTGATGCGAGTGCCACGTTTGTCCGTCGCCCCCAGGTTTTCCACTTCGGTCTGAGGCTCGCCGCGTTCGAAACGACAGGAATACGATTTGCCGTCACGCCAGACTTCGGCTTTGAGCCAGTCCGACAACGCGTTGACGACTGACACGCCGACACCGTGCAGTCCGCCTGAAACTTTGTAGCTCTGGTTGTCGAACTTGCCCCCGGCGTGGAGCACGGTCAGGATGATGACAAGCGCGTCGACCGACTTGCCCTGGTGCTCCATCGGCCCAGTCGGAATGCCACGGCCGTTGTCTTCAACGGTGACCGAGTTATCCTGATTGATCGTAATGTCGATTTTATCGCAGTGACCTGCGAGCGCCTCGTCGATGGAGTTGTCGATGATCTCGAACACCATCTTGTGGAGACCCGAGCCGTCACTCGTGTCGCCGATGTACATGCCTGGCCGCTTGCGCACGGCCTCCAATCCCTCAAGCACGGAGATTGACTCGACGCCGTATTCTTCGGCGGCGGGAGGGGTCTTCTCAGGCGTGTCCATACAGGTCTTTGGCGCTCGATCGACGGGCCGGAAGAGGCCCGAATTCGGGCTCGGAACATAGCACGGTGGTGCGGGCCGTACCAGGCTCTCGCAGCCTGATTTCACTAGGGTTTTCGAGCAATTACAGCTTCACCGAGCGTCCCGCGATCGACCTGGACGAGGCTCGCCTCCACACCACCGGGCAAGGCCACAAAATGCGGGGCTGTCGTGGTCAAAATACACTGGCCAGCGGCGCTTACTAGGGTCTCCAGCAGCATCGCCGAGCGCGTCGGATCGAGCTCCGACGAAACATCGTCGAGAAGTAGAATCGGCGGCACGCCCGTGAGCGCAGCGGTGGACTCAAGCTCCGAGAGTTTGAAGGCCAGTACGAGTGCACGCGCCTGGCCTTGTGAGGCAAACTCGCCCGCAGGCTGTCCGTCGAGTTCGACGATGAGGTCGTCTCGGTGCGGACCAACACTGGTGCCGCCCCGACGTTCATCGTCGAAACGGCGACGTTCGAGTTCACTCCGTAGCGTGTCGTTGCGCTCTTCCGCGGGAACCTCGCGCTCAAGCTTCTCTTCGAGCTTGGTGGCGTAACGAAGCGTTGCTTTTGCCACTGGCCCGTCACCACCTTTCGGGTTCGAGCCACGCTGACCGTGGATGCGGGCGAAGTTAGTGGCGAAGGGGTCGCTCAACTCGCTCAGCATCTCCACGCGTCTCGACCAGATTCGCGCCCCGATCTCTGCGAGCCCGGTCTCGTACGTGGCGAGCAGGTCGGCTTTTTGTGTCGGCGAGACCGGGTCACGAAGGACCGCGTTCCGAGAACGCACGAGCTTCTCGTAGGCCTGGGTGTCCGTGATGTGGGCTCGATCGCGCGCGAACAGCACACGATCCATAAACTGCCGTCGACCCGAGGGTGAGCCACGCAGCACCGCCAGGTCCTCGGGCGTAAAGAGCACCGCCTTGATACGCCCGTAGAACTGCGCGGCAGAGCGCACTACTTTCCCATCCGCGCTCGCGGTCCGGCGAGCTCCGTTTCCGCGACGGTCCATACGCACGCTCAGCGTGGTCGAGGTATCGAGTTTCGGGTCGAACGCCTTTAGCTCGACGCTTGCGCCCGGAGCATCCCAACGCACGAGCGCACTTGTGTCGGACGTGCGAAAGGAACGCAGCGTGCTGACGAGATAGACCGCCTCAAGCACGTTTGTTTTTCCCGCGCCGTTGTGACCCCAAAGGACGGTGAACCCGGCCTGCAGATCGATTTCTGCAGACACCAAGTTCCTATAGTCCCGAAGCGTCAGATGCTGCAGTAGCACGCGGCGCGGACCCTACACCGCCTAGATGCGCATCGGCATGACGACGCCCAAGAAGTCCGGGCCGTCCACAGGTTTGCACACGCACGGGTCCAGCTCGCCTTGGAACTCAAGTGCGACCTCGTCACCATCGATGACTTCGAGGACCTCCATGAGATAACGCGCGTTGAACCCAGCCACGAGTTCTTCACCCGTGTAGTCCACCCCCAGTTCCTGATGGGCGATGCCGAGGTCAGGATTGTCCGCTGTGAGCTCGAGCTTGCCCTCTGACAGCGCCAGGCGGACGGTGGCCGTCTTCTCTGGCGCCATGACTTCGGCGCGCCTCAACGCCGCCAGGAGCTCTCCACGGGGAACTATCACGCGACGCTGGTGATTGGTCGGAATGACCTGGTTGTACGGCGGGAACATCACGTTGTTGAGTTTCACCGACAACGACAACTCCCCTGCGCGTAAAAACAGGTGCTGCTCGCCGATCCCGAGTTCGACTTCACCGGGCACGCGGTCCAGCACACGTCTGATCTCAAGCATGCCCTTGCGGGGGATGATGATCCCCTTTTCGAGGGTGGGCCCGTTCATCGGACATTCGTACTTGGTGAGGCGATGGCCGTCGGTCGAAACCATGACCGCGGTGGTGCCATCACATTCGAGCAGTACACCGTTGAGGTTGACCCGAGCTTCGTCCGTCGAAACGGAGAACTGAGTCTTTTGGATGAGATCAGAGAGCACGTGGCCCGCGATCGTCGTGAAACTTGGGGCCTTGGCGCCCTTGGCTTTGCTCGCGTCCGGGAGTTCCGGAAACTCGGTCTCCGGCATTCCCATGAGTTTGAACTCACTCTTGCCTGCGAGGATCTGCGCCCAGTGGTTGTCGAGGCCCTTGAACGTGAAGACCCCGGTCGGGAGCGTCTTCACGACGCCGTGCAAATGCCGAACGCCGACCGTCAAACTTCCAGGTGACTTGACCTCCGCCGGAATGCGCTCGGTGATCGAGGTCATCATGTCAGTGGCCGAGCAGACCACGTGTCCGTCGGCGGTCGCTCGCAGCAGGACGTTGGCGAGCACAGGCATTGTGCTGCGCTTGTCAGCAACGGTCTGTGCCAAGGCAAGCGCTGCGAGAAAGCGAGCTTGGTCGATTTCAAACTCCATCGTTGCGTATCTCCGGTTGGCTGGATTTTGTCGCGCTTGCGAGCAAAGCGTGCGGAGCCTAGCCTGAGCGCCCGCACCGTGATCTAAAAGTAGTTAATTTAAAATGATCCTCTTCTTCTTCTGTGAGTGGACATGTGGATGGATACGCTAGACACGGGAGAATGTTGGGGTTTTACGGGAATCTAGGCTGTGGTTTCTGCCGGGGGCTACCTGGTCGACGCCGGGGATGAAGTAGGGGGGTGTAGGGCTCCCCAGGTTCATCCGCAGACTAGTCCACAGGTAATCCACAGGATCGAGCAGGCACAACAAAACGCAGGATCGTCTGATCCCGAGCTAAAACCCCCCGAATTCAGCGACTTTTGCCGCTGACGGAGAGCTCTGTGTTGGTGTGCCGGCCGGACCCTGTGGACTACTGCGGCCGGATGCCGGTGAGCTGCACGCGGATCGAGTCGATCGTGCCGCGAAGCTCGGGGTCCTGTTCTTGTATTTCCGTCATCCGACGGCAGGCGTTGATGACGGTGGAGTGGTCTTTACCGCCGAAGCGCAAGCCGATCTCCGGGTAGCTTGAGCCGGTGAGCTCGCGCGAGAGGTACATGGCGATCATGCGAGGTCGAGCGATGCCGCGGTGGCGACGCTGTCCCTTGAGGTCCGCGATGCGCACGCTGAAGTGGCCGGCGACCGCTTTCTGAATCGCTTCGACGGTGAGCTGTGCGAGCGGGCGGTCCTTCGCCTTGTCGCCGATGACCTCGCGAACGAAAGCCTCGGTGATGGGGACGCCCTTGAGCGCGGCGAACGTCGAGACGCGTACAAGCGCGCCTTCAAGTTCGCGAACGTTGCTTCGTACAAGTCCGGCCAAGTAGACCGCGACGTCGTTGGGGATACCGATGTGTTCCTGCTCGGCCTTCTGACGAAGGATGGCGACGCGCGTCTCAAGGTCAGGTGCTTTGACGTCAGCGACCAAGCCCCAGTTGAGGCGGGATGTGAGCCGCTCTTCCATACCCTGCATCTCTGAAGGGGTGCGGTCGGCCGTCACCATGATCTGCTTCCCAGCCTCGTGCAGGGCGTTGAACACGTGAAAGAGCTCGTCCAGCGTGCGATCGCGACCCGCAATGAACTGGATGTCATCGATAAGCAGGACGTCGATGTCTTCGCGATAGCGTCGGCGGAATTGATCGAACTGGTTGTATCGAACCGCCGAGATAAACTCGTTCATGAAGCGCTCGGCCGAGAGGTACACGATGCGCATTTGCGGATGCCGGTCGTGCAGCTCGTGGCCGACGGCATGGAGGAGATGGGTCTTGCCCAGTCCAACGCCCCCGTACAGAAGCAGCGGGTTGAAGCGTTGGCCAGGTTCGTCGGCGACAGCGCGAGCGGCTGAAGCGGCGAGTTCGTTGGAGGCGCCCTTGATAAAGGTGTCGAACCGATAGCGCTGCGAGAGCCCTGCGGGTGGCGGTGGCAATTTGCTCGCCACGCTCATGCTCGCAGTCGCGGATGAGACGACGGCGTGCGCCCCCGTGGGCGCGACGGGTTCACTCGGGACGACTTCGATCTCAATTGCGATCTTGCCGTCCGAGCGACTGTGAATCTCCTCGAGAACAGCGTCTCGGTAGTGGTTCTCGAACCACTCCTTCATGAACTGGCTCGGGGCACGCAACCGGATGAGGTCGGTGTCGACCGCAACCAGCTCCAGCGGTCGCAGCCATAGATCGTATGTTTCTTCTCCGAGTCGCGGCTGCAGCCCTCGGAGGGCCTCCGTCCAAATATTCGTCATCGGCATGCCTGTCCACAAGCGGTGAACGTTGTGGAGATCCTAGGAAGTAGCGGGAATGACTCACGTTTCGACATGCGAAACGTGGACCTATCCACAGACAGGCACTGCGCTGTGGGCAAGTCGAGAGAGGAGGACTTCACCGAGTTTGGACGACTCGGCTGATGAGCGTGAGAGGGCCCGGCACGAGCCCCGGACGGGCTGGGTTACAGCACACGTCAGGGGAGGCGACCTTCCGAAAGTGGGTCGCTCGTCGGCGGGGAGCGGGTTTGTAAACCGGGGTCCCGCTGCGTCGCAAGCAGAGGTTCGGGGAGATCTTCTAACTGCATGAAAATGTGAATGTTTATGATCTCGTGGGTGTAGGTGGTGTTGATCTGGGCTCGTCGTTGTTGTGCGCGTGTGCGGCCAAAGTTCATGAAATTACAAACGTATTCTCAGCAAGTTGAACGACCACATTCATGCTCACCCGGTGCCAAGCGGCTTTGCGTGCACGCGCGGCCGGAAAGTGGCTCGGGAAGCCACTTTCCGGGGCTAGCGTCCAGCGGTGCACTGGGTGTGTGGGGCTCCTGTGCCAATCTCAACACGAGGGCTGGAGGGTTCGTCACAGATCCGGCCCATTCGAGAACCGACCCGGACACCCACTAGGGCCCCGGTTATCCACAAGTCGTCCACAATACCGACGCGCGAGTTTGTATAGGAATTCGGGAGATCGGATCCTACACGTCGGTGAATGGGCGAAGAGTCGTGGCAACACCTGCACGAACACACCCTCCTCCCAGAAGGCGAACGACGATTGACACCGCCTGCCCACGCTGTTATCGATCGCGGCCCTTCTGCGGGAGTTCGCTGTGAAACGTACGTACCAGCCCCATAATCTTCGTCGTAAGCGCAAACATGGATTCCGGGCACGCATGGCCAGCCGACACGGCCGCAAGATACTTGCGAACCGACGTCGCCGCGGTCGCAAGCGACTGACGGTCACCATCGGCGAGAAGTAGGCCGGGAAAGCTCCGCGCCCATGCTGCCGGAGGGATTCCCGCGTCGTCATCGTCTTCGACGACGCGTTGACTTTCTACGGGTGCAGAAGCGCGGTGTTAAGCACCACACTCGGCACTTCCTGGTCTTCGTTGCGCCCAGCGCCCAGGTCGCGCCCAGCGCCCAGCATGTTTCGTGCCCCGAACCGTTGCCAGGTCACACCGGTGACGCCGGGGACGGGTTGCCCCGACCCGCCTAGGAGTCACCGTAACCCGCAAGGTCGGCAAGGCAGTGGACCGCAACCGTATTAAGCGTCTCGTCCGCGAGGCATTCCGCCGCGAAGGTCGCCGGTTTGCCGCGGGGCTTGATCTCGTGTGGGTCGCAAAGCGAGACGCGCTCAAGGTCAATTTCCTGGGAGTGATGGCCGACATGCGGACCCTTGCGGATCGACTTGTCTTGCTTCCGGCACCAAGCCTGCGTGGGGAGGATTCGTGAATCGAATTCTCGTCTCGTTGGTTCGCGCGTACCAACTCATTGTCTCGCCCTGGCTCGGGCCGAACTGTCGGTTCTACCCAAGCTGCTCAAGTTACTCGATAGGGGCGCTGCAAGAACACGGCGCCCTCACAGGATTGTGGCTAACGCTTCGGCGAGTCGTTCGGTGCCACCCCTTCAACCCCGGGGGCCATGATCCGGTCCCTCCTGCGCCTTGCCGACATCAGTTGGCACCGCGCTCAGGGAGCACAGCTCCGTGAACAGCCAAACTCGAATGATCGTCGCGGTGGCGCTATGCGCCATCATCTATATCGTTTTCGACTTCCTTCAGCCGCGTCCAACGCCTGAGGAACTCGCGGAGGCCGAGCGTGCGAAAGCAGGACTCTTGGCCGGCGAAGACGAAGGAAAAGTCGCGGGCGGGGTCGACAGCGCAGGCGAGCTGACAACCGATGACGGTGCACCCGCACCAGACGGGGACTCACCGCGCGATGCTGGCGATCCGACGCCTGACGTCGAGATCGTCAAGCACGAGATTGGCAACGACTATCTCGCGCTCATCGTCTCTAATCGTTCGCCGGGATCAGATGGGTTGCTCGACGCGATCCATCTGTTGGATGCGCAGTTCGCGGGACACACGACGGCCACTGACCCTTTTCTTCTGGGCGGCCTGCGTACACTTGAGGTCAGTTTCGCGGACGAGGCCACCGAGTTTAAGCTGCCGAAACGTGCTGCCTACGAGGTCCGCCAGGTGGACGATTCGTCGATCACGCTCGGCTACAACGGCGACGGCGTTGAGGTTGAAGAAACGTTGCAGGTGCTTGAGGGCTATCAGGCGTTGCTGACGGTTAGGGTCACCAATCGCAGCGGTCATAGTCAGGACCATCGGCTACACGTGCGCACGCGGATTGGCGCGGGTGAGGGGAGCCGCTACGACATCCGGCGTGGTCTGTGCCGCACCGGTGAGGACGTCGAAGATGAAGACACGTCGGACGTCGAGGACGGCCCGATCAACTACGGCCCAGGTATTTTGTGGGGCGGTGTCGACAGCAAGTACTTCGCCTCGCTCATCGTGCCCAAGGAGCCGTCCGCGAAGTGTGAGATCAGCGCCAGCGACGACAAAGGCCAGGTCATCCAGGAGCTGACGTCCGCAGTGACGACGGTGGACGACGGTGAGACCACCACGCACGTGTCTGGCCTCTACATCGGGCCCAAGTCGCTGGATCGACTGCAGGCATTTGCCGCGGTTGAGAACGAAGGCGCCAGCACGTTGGCTGAGGCCATCGACTGGGGCCTGCTCGGCGGGTTGTCCGAGTGGCTCGGCAAATTGCTGCTCGGTTTGCTGCGCTGGTTTTACGGCCTTGTCGCGAACTGGGGCATCTCGATCGTGCTCCTTACGGTGCTCGTCAAGTTGATCACCCTCCCGCTGACGCTCAAGCAGATGGCGTCGATGAAGCGGATGAAGGAAATCCAACCGGACATGGCCAAGATCAAGGAGAAGTACGCCGATGATCGGGCCAAACAGACCCAGGAGATGCAGGCCCTGTTCGCCCGCTCTGGTGTCAACCCCCTGGCCGGCTGCCTCCCGATGGTCGTCCAATTACCGATCTGGTTTGCTCTTTATTCGATGCTGAGCGCGGCGGTCGAACTCGTACACGTCTCGTTTCTATGGCTACCGGACCTTACGCAGCAAGATCCGATCTACGCCTTGCCGTTGGCGCTCGGTGGGCTGATGATCGTCCAGAACCGGATGATGCCGACTTCGAGCATGGGTGACGAAACCCAGGCGAAGATGATGCGCTGGGTCATGCCGATCATGTTCACCGTCTTCATGTTGTTCTTGCCGTCCGGGCTGGGCATCTACATCTTCGCGAACATTCTTCTCTCGATCGTGCAGACGGCAGTACAGGTGGGCACCAGCAAAAAATCTGAAGCTGCGACAGCGGCTTCCTGAATTCACACCGCGAGAGACGGGCTTGCGGAGTATTGGAGTTGAGTGAGGATGAACGAGGCGAACGGGCAAAACACAGACGTGGCTGAAACGGCAAAACCGACGAAGCGACCACCTGCGCCAGAGGGTGCGACGGCGGACGAGCGTTACGGCGAAGCCGTGCCGGTGGTGCGCACCTTTCTTGAGACGGTGCTGACCCTGCTGGGTGTCGAGGTCGAAGTCGACATCGATATCGAGGAGGAAGGCCTACACTGCGATCTCAACTGCTCGCAGGAGGACGGCGGATTGCTGATCGGGAGACACGGCGCAACGCTGGACTCGCTCCAGTATCTGACGCTGCGTGTGCTGCAGGCCGAGGGCTTTGCGCGTATGCGCATCACCTTGGACGTGGCTGGCTATCGCACGCGACGCGAAAAGACGCTGAAGCAGCTCGCTGAGGGCGTGGCCACCAAGGTGCTCGACAGCGATCGGCCGTACCACTTTGAGCCGATGAGCGCGATGGAGCGCCGCGTGGTGCACATGGCGATCGCGGAGATCTCGGGCCTGGCGACTGAGTCCGAAGGCGAGGGCCGACGGCGTCACGTCGTCGTGTTCAAAGAGAACAACGCGCGCGCGTGAGTGAGTCGCTGCGAAGTACGCTGTTCGGGGTCGCGACAGGCACCCCGGACGGCGGAATCGCTGTGGTTCGTGTGTCGGGTCCGCGAGCCGCCGCCATTGCTCGGGCTCTGGTGGGCGAGCTTCCGGCGCCCCGGAGACTAGGCCGACGAGTCATCGCTCTGCGCAGCGGCGAAGAAGACGGGTTGGTGGTGTGGATGCCTGGCCCGCGGTCCTTCACGGGCGAAGACGTGGTGGAGTTGCACGTCCACGCTGGCGAACTCAACGTGCAGTTGGTTTGCGACGCGGTCGCTGCACAAGGCGCGACTGCGGCTGGCGCGGGCGCGTTTTCACGGCGGGCGTTCGAGCTCGGTCGCATGGGTCTGGAGGAGGCCGAGGGACTGGCGGCGCTGATCGGTGCACGGTCCGAGGCCGCGCTGGCGCAGGCTCG
>JAESSZ010000544.1 GCA_016763875.1 Nannocystaceae bacterium | reverse complement strand
GCCCTCGACCCGGAATGAGGTCAGCAACGCGTCAAAGAGCATGGCCGTGGGATACGGACCCCGATAACGCATCCGAGCGAGGTCGGCGTTGCGAGCCACGATCGCCACAAGATTGAGAACCGCTGCCCCCGCCCCCGGCGGCAAGCGACCCGGAAGATCCAGCGGCGGCACGTATTGAGGCCGCGCCCAGTTCACGCGGCCGAACCTGGCGAGGGTCTCGCCCGCCGCATCGCAAAGAGCATCAACCGGTCCGAATATCGGATGCTCTCCCGTGTTTGCGACAATCGAGATCGTGTCCCGACACGGCAGCGCGACCGTCGCCTCTCGCAGATTCGCGTCGTCCCAAGACAGGCTCGCTGCCACCTCACCGCCGACGGTGCGCACTTCGACGACACGGCCGTCCTGGATCCGCACCGCCGTGCCGTGCGGCAGCGTCTCCTGCGTGTCGTGCACCTCGCACGCATACCACGCGAGTTAGCGCTCGTATTCAGCCTCTAGTCGAACGCGGCCAGCATCGCCGCGTTCGAGTTTTGCTCGCCGGGTCCGCATGTACCCGCCGGCATAGGCGGACACAGTTGCCCCGGGATGCTCACGCAGCCGGCGGCGCACACCGCTAAAACAGCGGCAGGCTCGCGTCGAAGGGTCGGTGCTCGATCGGCCCGTGACTCGCGATCGCCTCCAACCAACGACAACGCGCAGGCTCGGTCTTCGGGTCGCAACGTTCGTGCTGCTCGACCAGCGACACAATGTCGACCAGTGTCGACGGACGCGGCCGGATCACCAATGAGCTCCGACCACCCGGGATCGTGGACTCGTCCCGCTCGCTGTCGTGACACACAAAACAGCGAGTGATTCGGGGGTACTCGACATTGCGCACCCGCTGCAACGCAGCCGCAGTCGAGGCCGGTGCCGACAGCGGAAACTCGAGCTCCGCTTTGACCGATCGACGTGGCGAAACGAACTGGCCGAACTCGACCAGGTTGCGCCCCGGACCGTCGATGGCGATAGCCATCACCAACGCGTCGGTGCTCCACACGAACACTCGAGGGCTGCGAGCGCCGACGGCCGGTTGAACGCTGGCCTGGCTCTCGGTGGCTTCGATACGAAGGGGCCGGTCCAACGCCTCGACAAAACACTCGGCCGTGACTGGAAAAGGCAGACCATTTGCCAGCGCGACCGCCTCCTCGATCGTGTTGGGCGACCCGGTGGTGCCCGGGACCGGCTTGCAGCGGCGAGGGTCCACTGACGGCAGTACGATCTCCGCCTGCTCGGGTGTGGGGTCACATGCGGCGATCGACGACATACCGATCGCAAACACCAGCCGTTGAATTGCCGTCGGCATGCCGTGGGCGTTGTACATCGCCCGCCTCGGCGGAGGACGGAGGATGAGCTCGCTGCGAGAAGGGCGGTCCTCTTACTCGATCGTGATCACGTGCTCCAGGATCACCTGGGGCTCGATAATCTTGTGAGACGCGGCGTGTAATCGGTTGATCAACCGATGTTCACCCGGGGCAAGATCGTCCGGCAGAACGACGTCAGCGGACTCGACCGTAATCTGCGCTATCGGGTTGCTCATCAGGTCGTCGACGTAGACGTGGACGTGACCAACGAAACAGCCAGTCTCCGCCGAGGTGGAATCGGCAGCGCGCAGCTCGTTGTCATCGCTGGGCTGGGCACCCTCGTGGCCCCCGTCTTCGTCGCCGTCATGACCACCACCTTCATGACCGCCATCCTCATGACCGCTGCCCTCACGCGAGAACTCGAAGTGCGCAACCTCGAAGGCCATCGTGATCGTACCCCCGGCTGCGGCCGAGTCTGGCGCGGTCACCCTGAGCAACTCTGGCTCACCGTCACAAACGGGATCCGCCGGCTCATTGTCGTCACAGGCCCCGAGGCTCAGCACGAGTGTGGGGACCAGGAGCAGCGGGGTCACAAGCCGTCGGAACACATCGAGCAGCATGCACCGAGGGGTCGAAAATAACGAGCAGCCAGTTTTCGTTGGGGCTGACGTCAGGGGAGCTTTCCGTGAAACGCGGCGAGGAAGACGTCGCGCAACTCATCCAGACCGGCCTCGCGCGGATTGCTGCCCTGCGACGGGTCGGCAGCCGCCAGTGGCGCCAAGCGCGTCGCCATCGCCTCGGTGAATCCGATGTCGGCCTCAGCCAGCGTGTGCGGTAACGACAGCGACTTACGCAGGGCCAACATCCAGGCCAGGACCCCATCAAACCCCGGCTCGGGCAGTTGTAGGAACCGAGCCAACCGGGCCATCTTCGCCTCGATAGTGCTGCGATTGTAGACCATCACGTAGGGCAAGAAGATGGCGTTGGCCAGACCGTGGTGGATGCCCGTCGCGCCCCCGAGTGGATGCGACAGCGAGTGCACCATGCCCAGCCCTTTTTGGAACGCGGTCGCGCCCATCGTGGCCGCCATCATCATGTGCGTGCGCGCCTCGATGTCCGTGCCATCGACAAACGCGCGCAGCAGGTTTTCTTTGACCAACCGCATGCCCTCCAACGCGATGCCATCCGCCATCGGGTGGTAGCCCGGGGCGCAAAACGCCTCGAACGCGTGGGCAAGGGCGTCCATACCCGTCGCCGCGGTGATGAAGGGCGGGAGCCCCACCGTCAACTCAGGATCAGAGATGACCAAGGCTGGCTGCATCTTCGGGTGGAAGATGATCTTCTTGCCGTGGTCGCGCTCGTCCACGACGATCGCGGCACGTCCGACCTCCGAGCCTGTCCCTGCGGTCGTCGGTACAGCGACCATGGGCGCGATCTTGGCCGGATCTGCCTTGGACCAGTTGTCACCAACGTCCTCGTAGTCGAACACCGTGCCCGGATTGTCGGCGAGCAGAGCGATGCACTTGCCCACGTCCATCGGAGACCCGCCACCCACAAGCACCACGCCGTCACGTTTGCCTTCGCGGAACAAGGCCAGTCCCGCGTCGATATCGCTCGCCCCCGGATTGGCGTGCACATCGGTAAAGACCGCGTAGTCCATTTCACCTGCGCGCAACGTCTCGAGCAGGCCCGAGAACCAGGTCAGCTTCGCAACGCCGCCGTCGCTGACGACAAGCGGCCGTGAAATACCGACCGACCGACAGCCCTCGGCAATCTCGGAGATGCGCCCTGCCCCGATGCGATACGCGGTTGGATAGTTGAAGTTCCCCTGCAGCGTCATGGTCCGTCCCTCGTGCTCAGATGATCTCGAAGTAGCGGGCCAGGTCCCAGTCCGCAACGTACTTGTCGTGTTCGCGCGACTCCCACTCGCGAGTGGCGGCAAAGTGCTCCACAAAGGTGTCAGAGAACAACCGGCGCGCGGCCTTCGACTCGCGGAAGCGGGCCGTGGCCTCGGCCAGCGTCGTGGCCAATCGCACCGCGCCCTCGCCAGGATTTTCATAACCGTTGCCAGTCACAGGCGGCGGCGGCTCCAGCTCCTCTTCGATCCCCAGCAGGCCCGAGCCGAGCGCGGCGGCCAGCGCGTAGTAGGGATTGGCATCTGCGGGACCGAGTCGATACTCGCTGCGCGTTCCTTTGTCCCCCGCTGAGATCGCACGAATCGCGGTCGTGCGATTGTCGATCGCCCAGTTGGCATTGATTGGTGCCCACATACCAGGCACCAGGCGGCGGTAAGCGTTGACCGTGCTGCAGACCATCGGCAGCAGCTCGGGCATGTACTTCACCTGCCCCGCGATGAAGTGGCGCATGGTCTTGGACATCCCATCGTCCGCGTCTGCGGCGTAGAACGTATTGGCCCCGGTTTCACTGTCACACAGCGACAGATGCATGTGCCCACTTTGCCCGGGGTAGTCGTTGCTCCACTTCGCCATTAAGGTCGCCATCAGGCCATTGCGCTGGGCGAGGACCTTGGTGAAGGTCTTGAACAGAGCACCTTTGTCGGCGGCCCGCATAGCACCGTCGACGCACAACGCCGCTTCGATCACACCCGGCCCCGTCTCGGTATGCAGCCCCTCGATGGCGCAGTCCATCGCCTCCATCGTTTCGAGCAGCTCGTGATACAGCTCGAAGTGCACCGAGTTGCGGATCATCGAGTAGCCGAACATGCCCGGCGTGAACGGCTTTAGGCCGCGATAGCCCTTCTCGCGCGCGCTATCGGGCGTCTCGTCGAACATAAAAAACTCGTACTCAAGCGCTGCCATCGGCCGGAAACCCATCTGCTCCGCCTTGGCAACGGTACGACCCAGCACCGACCGGGGACACGCCGCCGCGTACTCACCGGTCAGGTTACCGATCACCAGGACGGTGTCGGGCTCGAACGGGATACGCCGCGCAGTCGTCGTGTCCAGCGTCGCCATCGCATCCTTGTAGCCGGTATGCCAGCCCGACAGCTTCGTGTTGTCGTACAGCTTGTCCGCGCTGTCCCATCCCATCACGACATCGCAGAATCCGAACCCGGACCTCAATGCCGACAGGAACTTCTCGCGGCACACATACTTGCCGCGCAGCACACCGTCGACGTCGAACACGCCGATCTTGTGGTGCCGAATCCCATGTTCGTTGAGTCCTGCGACGAGTTCTTCGATAGTCGATGGCTGTTGCATGTCGGGAGGCTCAGGTCGCGCGTCGCAGGTGGTAGCTCTTGGGTCGGGTCACCGATAAAAATCCGAGCCGTGACAGAGACGTGCCGTGCCCCGAGTCTTTGACCCCGGTCCACGCGAGGCCAGGGTCGAGGTAGTCGCAGCGATTCTGGAAGACCGTCCCGGCTTGGATGCGCTCGGCAAGCGCCATGGCCCGTGCATCGTCCTGGGTCCACACCGACCCGGTCAGCCCGTAATGCGAGTCGTTCATCAACGCGACCCCCTCGTCTTCCGAGCCCACCTTCATGATCCCAATGGCCGGGCCAAAGGTCTCCTCCGTCATCAGCGCCATGCTGTGGTCCACGTCGGTCAGGACCTGCGGGGCCAGGTAGCAGGACGAAGCATCGGGAACTTCGAAGTCGGCATCACCAACGATGAGCTGCGCCCCGTTGGACGTAGCCTGCCCCACCTGTCCACGGACGTGCGCCACCGCGTCCGCGCGAACCATGGGGCCCATCGTTGTCGTCTCTTCCAGCGGATTGCCCACGACGTAGTTCCGAGCCAGCGTCACGTAGGCCTCGACGAAACGGTCGTGGATATCGGCGTGCACATAGATCCGCTCGATCCCGCAGCAAGACTGCCCGGCATTGAAGAACGCGGCATCCACCAAGTTCTCCACGGTTGAGGCGAGTTCGCAGTCGGGCAGCACCAGCGCCCCATCTTTGCCACCGAGTTCCAGCCCGCAGCCGATGAAGTCGTTGGCTGCCACCGCCCGGTAAACTTCGTGCCCACCACGGACCGACCCCGTGAACGAAACGTAGCCAAAAAGTCGCTCGCTCATCAGTGAGGCGGCCACGGCGTGGTCGACCGGCATTGCGCAGACCAGTCCCGAGGGCGCACCCGCGTCCGCAAACGCTTGGGCCAGTTGCTCGGCCACCAGCGCGGTTTGGTGAGCGTGTTTGATCACCACGGCGTTGCCCGCGAGCACGGCAGGCACAATCACGTTGATCGCAATGATGAGCGGGTAGTTCCAAGCCGCGATGTCAAAGACAACGCCAACCGGGTCTCGTCGGACGAAACGGGTGAGGCCGTGCTTTTCCTCCGGCGTCTGATCGGCGAGCGCCTCTTCGGCGATCTCGCACAGGTGGCCGGTCCGCTCGCGCATCGGGCCACGAAACTCGCCCAATGCGTGCGCCAGCGGTTTGCCCATCATCCTCGTGATCTGCAGGGCGTATTCGTCTTCCCGGGCCTCGTACGCGTGCAACATGCGACGGCACAACGCGATGCGATCGCTTATCGGGGTGCTTCGCCAAGACGTCTGCGCCACCGCAGCTGCCTCGACACGCGATCGGGCGTCCTCAAGGCCGAGGCGTTCGTATTGGAAGGCGGTTTGGCCGTCGATTGGACTCACGATGTCCGGCATGCCGCCCCACTGTACGCGGGGCAGCACCACGACGCACCGCTGGCCTAAGCGGCGAAGGCCGTGCGAACCTGGCCGACCACGACATACGTTGGCGTGGATTCAGATCTCGCCCGCTGCGAACGGGGTGCCCGGGCGGTCATCGGGCGAGGCTCGCTTTGTGGCGAGGCCGCCGCGACAGCCAGCCCAACAATGGTCAGCCCGTAGCGATCTGACTGCAGCAGTCCGACCTGCCGCAGGTGCGCGGTCAGCACCGCGAGACGTGTCCCGTCGAGGTCCAGCAGCCGCTCCAGCAGGTCCGCGGAAACCGCCAACCCGACGTCCGCGAGATCGAAGCAAGTGCGCAAAACCCCTAGAGCGTCCGTTTCCAGCCGTTTGTGCATCATGGGAGCACACTGGGCCAGTACTGAGACCTTGTCCAGTTTTCCGCAGAAACGTTCAGGTATGCCGCGATCGCACTTCGCGCCGCTCGATGCCGCACATGCGACAGCCGCATTCGCGCGTTCAGTGCCCCTACCGCCGCATTGGGCGCATGTCTCGCGCCACGTCTCGCAACAGATATCGACTGGTATCGTGCCGTCCGCGAGTCCACTTCGCGAGTCCACCGGTGCGCAGCAACTACAGCCTCTCAGACCTCGCGCTGTCGCGTCCGGTCAGCGTGGGCATGGCCCTGGCCACCGTCGTGCTGTTGGGCGTCATCGGCTTGTTCGAGATGCCGCTTGCGTTCCTGCCGACGCGCGCCGCGACCCAGATCTCCGTTCGCGTTCGCATCAACCGGACGAGTCCCGAGGTCCTGGAGCGCGAGGTAGTGCGTCCTTTAGAGAACGCGGTCGCGGGCGTACGAGGTCTGCAGCGCATCCAAGTCGGCAGCGGCTCGTGGGGCGCCCGGATGAAGCTCGACTTCGAACCGGGTGCAGATCCCGACGCCAGCAAACTCGAGGTTCGAGAACGCATCGAACGGGCGCGTCCAAACCTGCCGGACCTGGTGCGGTCGATCGAGATCTCTAGCCATGGGCTGCATGACGATCCCGTCATGGAAATGCGGATCGCCAGCGGCACGGATCTCACCGGCGACTACTACCTGGTCGAAGAACGCATCGTCCGGCGCCTCGAACGTGTCCCCGGGGTCTCACGGGTCGAGCTTCAGGGCGTCAAGCCGCACGAGCTGGAGGTCGCCGTTGACATCGAAGCTGCGAGCCGGTCTGGGGTTTCGGTCGGTGAAGTTGGGACCGTCGTTCGCGACGCGCAGCGCGGTCGTAGCTTGGGACTGCTTCGTGCCCCTCGGACCGATGTCGGGGTACGAACAACCGCGGTTCCAGCGGATCCCAAAGCGTTTGCTGACCTCCCGCTACCACGAACGGTTCCCGTGGTGGACGGCGCGAGCGCGACAGGACCACCGCAAGCTTCGATCGCGCGCCTCGGCGACGTCGCCGAGGTCAGCCTCCACCCCGAGGAGAACCGCGACGGCAAGACGCTCAACGGGCGCTCCGCGATCAACATCGAGGTCTACGCATCGGCGGGGGCGAGCACGGTGGAGGTCACGCGGCGGGTCGCCGAAGAAACGATACGCATCGGTCAGGACCCCGCGCTAGACGGCATCGAGTTGCTCGTGTTCGAGAGCCAGGGCGACACCATCCTGCAAACGCTCGGCGACCTCCGCGACACCGGGATCTACGGCGGGGTGCTCGGCGTGCTGGTCCTGTTCTTGTTTCTGCACCGCTTCACGACCACGTTCGCGGCCTCAGTGAGCATTCCGCTGTCGGTGTGCGCGGCCTCGGCATTCATGTACCTCCAGGGCGGCGAGCTCAACTGCATCGTGCTGTTGGGCCTGGTGCTTTCGGTGGGCATGCTCATCGACAATGCGGTGGTCATCGTCGAGTCCATCGCCCGCCACGCGCGGCGTGGTTTATCCCCGATGGAGGCGGCCCGCGTCGGAGCGCGCGAGGTCAGTTTTGCGACCATCGCGTCCACGCTGTCGACGGTCATCGTTTTCATTCCACTGCTCATGAGCGACCCGACCACGCGCATGGGTGCGTATCTCCAGCCGCTCGGGCTGACGCTGGCGGTCGCGATGACGGCGAGCCTATTGGTCAGCCAGACCGCCGTTCCCCTGCTCATGGGAAAGATCTTGCGGCCCAAGCCAAAGGTCACCCGACACGGGCTCCTCGAGAAAATCTCGCGTGGATACGCGTGGCTCATCGCCCGGACGCTCAGGACGCCAAGACTGGCCGTCCTCGTCGGCTTTGGTCTCGCGGCCACGGCCTACATTCCAGGCGAGCCGCTGGTCGCGAACATGACGCTCGACGATCCCGACCGGCAAGACGACCACATGCCGATCCGGTTCGAGTTCGCCGGGAGCCGCGGGTTCGAGCGCATTGGCGACTATGTCAAAGTGGCGGAAACCGAACTACTGGCCCACCGCGACGAAGTCGGCCTCGCCAACGTCTCGTGCGGATGGAGCGATCACTGGGCCAACTGCCGCGCCTATCCCTCGATGCAGTTCGAGAGCGAGACCGAGTACGAGCAGTTCAAGACCCGCCTGCTCGAGGCACTGCCGGACCAAGCCGGTGTGCGCTACCGCCTGGGTGAGCGCCGCTTCTCGTGGAACGAAAACCGCGATCGCAATGTCGTGCAGTTCGCACTGCGCGGCGAGGACATGCAGGAACTCCTGAACTTGTCCAAACGGGTCGCCGCTCACCTGAGCGCGGCGCTGCACCGCGGCACGCCCACCGAGCACAACCCCAGCGACTACGACCAGATCACGACCCCGTACGAGGAAGGCGCAGTCGAGTTGCACGCACGACTGCAGGGTGACCGGCTGCAGCGACTCGGCCTCACGGCCGACGATGTGGCTAGGCGGGTCTCGTTCGCATTCCAGGGCACCCCCCTGGGCACCGTGCCGGGCGAACGCGGCGAGATCACGCTACGGCTGTCGGCGATCAACGGTGACGAAACGGGTGCCGAGGCGGGTCGCGCGGCGCTGCGTGACCTCAAGATCCCGACCGCAGACGGGCAAAGCGTGCCGCTTTCTAGCGTCGCCGATGTTGAGCTCGTGAAGCGCCCATGGTGGGTGCAACGGGTCGACCGCAGCACCGAAGTCAAACTCAGCGTGCGGTTCTTCGAAGCCGACGGCAAGGCCAACTGGGGCCTGGTATCGGATGCGATGGCGAGTTTCACCTTTCCCGAGGGTTATTCTTGGGGACGCGGGACTCGCTGGCGCCAGCAAAAGAAGGCCGGCAACGAGATGCTCATCAACCTCGGGCTGTGCCTGCTGCTGGTGTACGCCGTCATGGCGTCCCTGTTCGAGAGTTTTCTACAGCCGTTTGGCATCCTGCTGACCTGCTTGCTCGGCTGTTTCGGCGCACCGTGGGGGTTGTGGCTGACCGACACCACCGTCGATACAACCGCGATTGTCGGCTTCTTCATCCTCATCGGGATCGTCGTCAACAATGGGATCATGTTGGTCGACAAGGTGAGGCAACTGCGCGCCTCGGGCATGGCCCGCGACGAAGCGCTCGCCGAGGCGGGCCGGCATCGACTTCGGCCAATCCTCATGACGATGACCACCACGATCCTCGGATTAGTGCCGATGTTGATCCACCACCCGACGCTGGCGGGGGTCTACTACCACTCCATCGCGATCGTTATTGCCGGAGGCCTCACGACCGGGACGAT
Source organism: Nannocystaceae bacterium (assembly GCA_016763875.1). Lineage (GTDB taxonomy): Bacteria > Myxococcota_A > Polyangia > Nannocystales > Nannocystaceae > JAESSZ01. The sequence goes on along the minus strand of JAESSZ010000544.1, from coordinate 4,269 downwards.
CGTCACGCTGGTGTTCTTGCCCGCTGCCTACGCGACGCTCGAAGATTTTTCGCTGACGGCAACGTCGGTGTGGCGCAAACTGGCCCCAGGAAAACAACGATGACCGAGCTCACCGAGGTCAGAATCGACAAGTGGCTGTGGGCCGCCCGGTTCTTCAAGACGCGCTCGCAGGCGACGGCCGCGTGCACCGCGGGGCACGTCAAGGTCGACGGAACCTCCGTCAAGGCGGGCAAGGCTGTCCGCTGTGGTGCCCGCATTGAGGTGCTGACGCCGGGCGGCGAGCGGATCCTCGAAGTCGCGGCGCTGGGGGATAAGCGCGGCTCGGCGACCGTGGCGCAAACGCTGTACATCGACCACACGCCACCTCCGCCGCCCAAAGACCTTACGAGCCCGCTGCTCACGCGGGAACGTGGCGCGGGACGACCGAACAGACGCGAGGTACGAGAACTCCGCAAGCTACGCGGCTTCTAGGACCAAGAAGTGCTGCGCTGCGAGAGTTGCTACCGTGTGGCCGTGTCTGCACGATTGGGTCGTCTCGGGTCTGGCCTCTTGCTTTTGGTCTGCACCGCTAGCTGCGACAAGCTGCCCTTTATCGGTGACGACGACTCCGATAACGACAAGGCCGACAAGCATTCGAACGCCGCCGAATTGGCAGCCGATCACGAAGCGGAGCACGAAGCGGAGATCGAGGCCGCTAAGAGAGAGGCGGTCCAAGAGCACAAGCAGATCAGCGAAGCCGAGATCGAAGCGCGCATCGAAGCCGCAACAAAAAAGGCACTCGCCGAGCACAGCAAGCAGGCTAAACCCGCCGCAAAACCCGAGACCGGCGCACCGATCATCCTCAGTAACTTGAAGGTCAAGTCAGTAGCCTCGGTGTTCGGGCCGGCATCGCACGCTATCGAGTTGAAGGCCGACGCCAAGCTCCAAGAGGCGGTCGGCAACTCGACGTACATCCACGTCAAAGCCGTGTGCGAGCGCGAAGGCCACGTACTGGTGGACGTCGGCAACCTCAACGCCAACTACACCAAGCAACTGCACGCCTACGCTGAGGGCGAGACAGCAGAGGTCAACGGAACTCTTTTCTCCCAGGGCGTGAGCGACGACGTCGCGCCCTGCCAGTTCTCGTTCAAACTCGGCAGCATGGGCGGCGGCGGGATCTCCGTCGACATTGGCCAAGCTTGCTGGGATGGCAAGACGACCACGCTTGCGGCCTGTGAAAAGCCGATCGCGGCCGTGGCCGCCTCGGGTGCCGCCTCTCCCGTCGAGCTGCTCGCCATCGCGGTAAATCCCTCGGGCAGCGGCGCCTCGAAGCTAAACCTCAACTACGAGCTACTTTTTCACGCCGACCACGACCCCAACAACCGCATCACGATCAAGGTCGCGTGTCACCGGGGGGGGAAGTCGTACGTCGAGCTTGGGCAAGTCAGCATCATGCCCGGACCGTTCGTGCTCGAGCCCGGCGAGTCCATCGCGCGCGCTTCCAGCCATTTTTGGCACGACGGGTTTGGCTTCGCAGGCGTGCCCAAACTCTGCGACCTCACGACGGTCTATTGGACCCAAAAACCTGGGACCTACGGAAAGTACGACCGGGAGTTGGTGCGGGCGTCGTGTTTGCGCGACGGCAAGATCGGCAAAGGACGGTGCGACGGCGGCACACCAACGCGTGGCACGCCCACCACAATGACCACGAGCAACGTCGCGCTGGACGAGGTCGAGCTGAAGTACACAACAACCTACGGCGGCACGGGCGAAGTTTACCTGGAGATTCGAGCCGACCTCACGTTGTCGGAGATGCTCAATCCCGACCAGGGGCTAAGCGCCATCGCGACGTGCAAAGTGGGCAAGGAAAAGCGCATCGAGACGGCGTATCTGCGCGGGGCAGAGCTGCACTACCTTCTCCCGGGAGAAACGACGATGGTGACGAGTTCGGTGTTTGGGGGCAACGCGATGGACAAACCCAAGTGGTGTCAGGTCGACTTCAAGGGCGGCCAAAGCTACGGCACCGCGAGCGACAAGGTAGACCTTGCGTCGTACTGCCTAAAGCGCGAGAAGCTCAAACTGGGCAAGTGCTAGCTCAGCGAGGTCGGCGGGTGCCCGTTGCGCCCGCGCGCTGTGACACCCGCCTCGCCCGAGTCTGGGCCACAGGCAGCGGATCAATGTCGACAATGATCCGGTCAATGTGCTGCTCCCCCGTGCCGTCGGGGCGTCGGTGCATCGCGTAGCTGGTATCCACGCTACGGCGCGGCTCAATGCGATGAGAAGTCGCGAACGTCCGGCTTGCGGCCACCACAGGGTTGATCCCCCTCGTGGCCACCCCCGCCAGATCGCGAGCCTCGTGGTCCAGAGTGACCGCAGCGGGCCTGGCCGGCTCCCGCCTCGGATCCGCCGGCATCGCGCGGTGGACTTTGGCGCGGCCCGGCGTCGCTCTCGGCATTTGCGTGGTCCGGGCCGACTCCCCCGCGATCGACTCGTCCATGCGACGCCGAAGTTGGTCGGCACCGCGCCTGATGTGCGGCACGGCCGCGTAGATCCTCTCTAGGTCGAGATCGAGCACCAGAAGTTGGTGCTGCCCTCGTCGCCCGGCTCTGGCAAATGCCTGAGCGAGCCGCCGGGCCTGACCTCCGTCAACCGAGGGCGTCTTGCATACGACGTACAAACGCGGGTGTCCCGCTGCTCGTGCGGACTCCGTGACACGCCTTGGGTCGCGTTCGGCGCCCGTCATCGCCACGGGCACACATCCGTGTCGCTGCAGCGCATCGAAGATCCGCCCCATCGCGGGAAGATCTCGCGCCGCACAGCACATCACAACATCGACAGGTCGAAGACCTGGCTCCGCGACGCTGGCGTCGTACAAACCCGCCATGAGCCCTTCGGTCAACTCGGGCACCAGCGACAGCACACGGGTCGTGGACCGGGACAGCCCTTTGGTTGACGATTCCGACGCGGGAATCCGCGGCCTGGCAGCAGCGCTCACGATGAGTTTCTTCGGTCGCGACATCGCGCGGCCACGGCCGATACGGGACACAGAAAAACACAGCCGGCCTGGCGCGGGCCCCTTGCCTGCGCAGTGTTGTGACCGCAAGAGAGTGGGGTGGACTCGCCGGGCCGACCGTCGCTGCGCCTCGTCAGTGGTGGCTCCGCTGACGACGACGGGGCAAGTGACACTGGCCACGCCGGCAAAGACCACGCCGACAAAGACCACGCCGACAAAGAATTCCGCCGCCGGCTGGACCGCGCCATCGCCAGCATCCATGTCGTTTTCCAGCCAATAGTGTGGGCCGACCGTTCGACGGTCTTTGGTTACGAAGCTTTGGTCCGAAGCACCGATCGCTGGTTGACCGGGCCCGCCGAGCTCTTTACCGCGGCCGAGGAAGCAGACGCTGTCGTCGATCTCGAGCACGCGATCTGGGCGCAAGTCGCGGACGCGATGGCGTCTATCGGCGACGAGCTACCGGTGTTCGTCAACGTACATCCCGCCGCCCTCGACGACCCTGCGCAGCTCGACCCCGCCGGACCGCTCGCCGCCTGCTCTGACCGCATCGTCATCGAGCTCACTCAAGGCGCGGCGTTAGACGCGATGGCGCACATGGGCGAGACACTTGCGACCCTGCGAGGCCTAGGCTTTGGCATCGCCATCGACGACATGGGCGCCGGCTACGAGAGCCTACGGACCTTCGCCGAGGTCGCTCCGGACGTGGTGAAGTTCGACATCTCGTTGGTCCGGGACATCGATTCCAGGCCATTGCAGGCCGAACTCCTGGCTTCGATGATCAAGATCTGCCGCGACCTCGACATACGGACCGTTGGCATTGGCGTAGAAACGGATGCCGAACGGGCGCGCCTCACGGCACTAGGATGCGAGCTACTCCAGGGATTCCGCTTTGCCCGCCCACGCTGGCCCCCTGCCGACATCGCCTGGTAGTCTGCGACCATGAAGTCCGCCGGGGGCATCATCCTCGCCCAAAGTCTCGCCCTTCTTCTCGTTGCTCCGCTCATGGCTTGTCCCGCGGACGACAGCGCCGATTCAGGGGCCGCGTCTGTCGATGAAACCGCGGGTGCGGAGCAATGTCCCATCGGGGACTTCGGCATGGGCACTGATGGCTCGACCAATCCGCTCATGGAAACGTGGGGCGCGCCGTGCACGACGGACGCCGAATGCGTCGCCCTGGTCGGAGACGGCGGTGTGTGCCAGTTCAAGGCGGTGATCTACGAACTGCCGGGCGGCTACTGCACCAAGGCGTGCAGCTTGCCCGACGCCGACACCCGGGC
>JAESSZ010000543.1 GCA_016763875.1 Nannocystaceae bacterium | reverse complement strand
GGCGCGGGGGGGCCGCGCGCGGCGGCGTAGTGTACCCCCGCGACCCCCCGCGGCCAAGGCGACCAGTGGCCTCCAGAGGGCACTCAGGGGATGAATTCTCGGCTGAGTCCGCTCGCTGAATCGCCGCTACGCAAGCGCCGCTTGGTGCGGTGCGTTGGCTCGGTTTCGGGCGGCCAGTGCGGCGTAGCGACCGCCAGCGGTCAGGAGCGTGTCGTGTGTGCCACGCTCGACGATGCGGCCACCTTCGACCACGAGAATCAGGTCGGCGTTGCGGATCGTTGACAGGCGGTGGGCAATGACAAAAGCCGTACGCCCTCTCAGAATTGCGTCGATCCCGGCTTGGACGCGCGCCTCGGTTTCGGTGTCGACCGAGGAGGTCGCCTCGTCCATGATGAAGATCTGCGGGTCAGCTAGGACCGCGCGTGCCAGTGACACGAGTTGTCGTTGCCCCGTCGAGAGCTTTGCGCCCCCTTCGCCGACCTGGGTGTCGTAGCGATCGGGCAACGTCTGGATGAAGTCATGCGCGTGCACGGTCCTGGCCGCGTCGCGGATCTCCTCGTCCGAGGCGTCGAGTCGGCCATAACGGATGTTGTCGGCGAGGGTTCCCGAAAACAGGTGTGGCGTCTGCAGAACGACACCGAGGTTTCCCTGCAGCCACGACAAACTGCGCTCGCGGATGTCAACGCCGTTGACCCTCACCGCGCCAGACTTCGCCTCGTAGAATCTCGCGAGCAGACTGACGATCGTGCTTTTGCCGCCACCCGTGGGCCCGACGAGGGCCACGGTCTGACCCGCGCGCACCGAAAAACTCACCTCGCTGAGCACGGGTTGGCCCTCCTTATAGAAGAAGCCAACCTCGTCGAATGTGAGATCTCGAATCGTAGCGTCGCCCCCGTCGATAGCGATATCGGTCGCAGGTGACGCGCCGTCCTGTCTCGCGATAGCGGCTTGCACGGCCTCACTGTCAGAGATCTCAGGATCGGTCTCGAGCAGGGATTGCACGCGTTCTGCACTCGCCTGAGCGCTTTGCAGGTCCGTGAACCGCCGAGCGAGTTCTTGGATAGGCATCGAGAACAACGCTGCGTACTTCATGAACGCGACGAGTGTTCCGACAGAGATCCCCCCGACAGAGATTCCCCCGACAGAGATGCCATCACCCAGCGTCATGCCGCCCTGCCACAGGGCGACGCCCACCCCCACGCTCCCGAGGGAGATCACCAGCGGAAGGTAGATAGCCGACTGCAGCGCGCGCCGCATCGAGTATCGGAACATGTCGCCGGACTCGTGCTGGAATTCCTCGAGGTTGTCCGCCTCGCGTGCGAGGGACTTTGTTGTGCGGACCCCGGTGATAGCCTCGTTGAACGCGGCGGTCATGCGCGAGTTGGTCTTGCGCACGCGCCGAGAACTGTCGAGCAACCGCCTCTGGAACAGCACGCTGGCGAAGACCAGCGGCGGCACGATGCTCAGTACGTACAACGCCAGCGTTGCGTCGATCCACAGCATGACGGCGGCCGCACCAAACAACACGGCGGTGCCCCAGACGAAATCGAGCAGCAACCAGGGCAGTAGGCCGGAGATCTTGCTGACGTCGGAGGTCAGGCGAGCCACGAGCCAGCCGACCGGGCGCGTATCGAAGTACGAGAACGACAGGGTTTGTAGGCGCGCAAAACCGGCGCGCCGCAGGTCGTGCGCGACACCGGTGGCGATCAGGCCGGCGAGCCAAATGAAGCCAAAGATAGCCAAGCCCAGCGCGCCGATGAGCCCGCCGTACACCGCCACGTACGCCCACAATCGCAGGGTCAGGCCCGAGGTGATGGTCTCGTCGATGAGTGTGCCCATGATCACGGGGATCGCCGTGTCGATGGCGGCCACACCGAGTCCCATGGCAGCCATGCCCGCGAGTTCCCGCTGGTAGGGGGCGGCATGCGCGAGCATTCGCTTCCACAGCGCCCAGTTGAGCTGACCACTGTATTCGTCGTCGTCTCCGAGCTGCTCAGACATCGCGCGTTTCTCCGGTGGGCTGGTCTTGTTGTTGAAGCGCCCACAGACGAGCAAACGGACCCGGCTGCCGCCGGAGTTCAGCCACGGATCCCGATTGCACGATGCGGCCCTTATCCAGGACCACCACCCGGTCCGCGACCGCGATGGTCGACAGGCGATGCGCGATGATCAGCGTGGTGTGGCGGCCCCCGCGTTTGGCCAACGCGGTGAGGATCATTGACTCCGTTTCGGTGTCGACCGCACTTAGAGCGTCGTCGAGCACCAGGACCGAAGGGCGCTGCAGAAGCGCGCGCGCAATGGCCAGGCGCTGCCGCTGGCCGCCCGACAGGGTGACTCCGCGCTCGCCGACCTTGGTATCGTAGCCTTCGTCGAACGCCACGATGGCCTCGTGGACGCACGCTGTGGACGCTGCTTGCTCGAGTTCAGCTTGCGTTGCGCCTCGTCTCCCCAACCGTAGGTTCTCGCCCAGCGTCTTGGAGAACAGGAACGGCTCCTGCATCACCACGGAGAGTCGCTGGCGCAGATCTTTACGGTCGAGCGCGCGGATGTCCACGCCGTCGAGGCGAATCGAGCCTTCGGTGGGGTCGTACAAGCGGAGCAAGAGGCTGACGAGGGTCGTTTTGCCGCTCCCAGAGGGCCCCACGATCGCCACCGTCTCTCGGGGCTTGAGCGTGAGACTGATGTCGCGGAGGACCGGGGCGTCGCTGCGATAGGCGAAGCTGACGCCATCGAGTTCGATGAGACCCCGACTGTCAACGATGACCTCGGGGTGCTCGGGTTGTGCTTCGGCGGGCGCGTCGAGAATCTCCCGCAGCCGCGCGAACGCAACCGTCGCCTTGCCGAAGTCGGCGACGAGCCGGCCGAGCATGCGCAGCGGAAAGATGAACATGTTCACCGCCGTGAGAAAGTAGAAAAACGCGCCTACGGAGAGCTCACCGTTGGCCATGCGAACAAGCCCAACGATCGTGACCAAGCCGACCTGTGAAAAACACAGGAAGTCGGACACGGCCCAGAAGTACGCCGCGAGGCTGTACACACGGCGGTCGAGTTCGCGGTGGCTCTGATTGCGCCCTGCAAACCGCTCACACTCGTACGCCTGGCGCGCGAACGCTCGTACCACTCGGATCCCACTAAGGTTTTCCTGCACATTGGTGGTGAGTCGGGCCTCCGCTTCGTCGGCGCGCTTGAAGGCCCGCCGCACCCGTAGGAAGAACACCGACGAGAACCCGATGATGATCGGCACCAACGCCACCCCGGCCAGCGTCATCGTTGGATCGATGAGCCACAGCAGCGGCAGCGGCACGAAGAACATGATCACCGCGCGTCCGACCTCGACGATGTGCTCGGCGAGAAACATGCGTAGGGTTTCGACGTCCGAGGTGCATCGCTGGACCAGGTCCCCGGTTTCAGCGTTGTCGAAGTAGGTGCACGGCAGGCGTTGGAGGTGGTCGTAGAGCCGATCACGGAGCCGACGGGTGATGGCTTCGGTGGCCCCCGCTGCGAGTCGGCCGCGGAAGTACGTGAACACCCCAGCGACCGCAGTCGTGGCGGCGATGAGGACGGCGGGAAGCCAAAGGTGCTCGGCAACGAAGGCGCGCCCTCCCATGGTCTGCACGCCCCACTGCACCATGCCGCTACTGGTGGCGAGGCCACGCGTAAGCACGCCGTCGATGACCACCTGGGCCACCAGCGGCGCGATGTAGAGGAGCGAGGATGCGATCGCGAGCGAGGCGATCGCGGCGGCGTAGCGGGCGCGGGAGCCCGCCATCAGCCGCCATAGCGCCTGGATACTGGAGATCATGACAAGAGCCTGTTTAGGAGAGACGTGTGAACCAATAAGAAAAGCCCGCGAACGAGACCTGGGGGACTCGCAGCGGGCTTAGCTCAGAACGAAGAACGAAACGTCAGCCGGTTGCGAAAACCCTCCACAGGGCAAGCGAAACTTTTGGCATGAGGACGTACATGGGGGCGGACTCCGTTGGAGTGTGGACGATAGTGCATGGGTGGCGGCGGCGCAACGCTGGTCGCGGGGTGGGCAACGTTTGCGAGATGACATGTGTGACTGCGTTCGGTGCCGGTATTTGATCAGAGTGACGGGTTGCGACGCGGCGCGGGCAGTGCTGACACGGGTTGCCGAGGTTGAGAAGTCGCGGGAGCATGTGCACGCGTATCGGCTGAGCTGAGGCTCGGGCGCAAGACGTCGTCGCCGACCTGCGGGCTGTGAGTCGCCATGCGCTACCCGAGCACGTCGTGCACGAGATCGTCGACTGCATGGGGCGGCATTCGAGCGGATTCCGCCCGCGGGGGCGACGGGGAGGGACGCGGCCGCGTGGCGATCGAGCACCGCCACGAGCGCTGGGTCAGTCGCCAGGGGTCGAGTGAAAGCGACACGGTCCAGCCGGAGTTGCGCGGTCTCGGCCTCCCACTCGATGACGGAGCCGTACACAGCGCGATGGATCGACGTGTCGCTCGGCGGTGCGTGAGTCAGGTGCACGGCGGTGATCGGCAACGGACCAGCAGGCAACACGCGACCAAACGTGACCCAGCTGGCCAATACAAACTCGACGTACGCCGCAGGAACTTGCGTCGGCAAGTACGCCATCGTCGTGACATCGCCCTGGTCGTGGAACTCGACGGCCGCTCGGTCGTTGAGCAACTTCTGGTAGTGCCCAACGCGTTCGAAGCCCTCCCGCAGGGTCGCGCTGGCGCGGGCGGCGTACTTCAGCACGCCGTAGTCTCCGGTCTCAAGCGCCATCGCAGTTCGAACCCCGATCGCGGGGTCACCGGACTCCTCGACAGCCGCCAGCCAGACCGCGTTGACCCGGGTTATCGGCACGCGCATCGGGTGTGGGCCAACGAG
>JAESSZ010000542.1 GCA_016763875.1 Nannocystaceae bacterium | reverse complement strand
CGTCGTGGTGTCGTCCGTCCATATCCGTCAAGATTGTCCCGACGACCCGGCACAGGTGCCAACTTCACAGCGGCCAGCGGAGCCCGGGGACGAGGAGCCGATGGCAAGAGGAGAAATGGCCTATCCGCCTCCCTGCATCCAATCGCGGGTTCAGCTGTCGTTCACATCGCGAGCGGCACGGCCAGTTGCGGTCGTGGTCAAAGAGGCTCGGATGATCCCGGAAGGATCGGGCGCCTCGATTGTGCTCTCAACCCGCGCACCATCGCTTTGGGACGCCACCGGTGGTTACAAACCCTGGGACGAGTTCGCGCCAGTTGGGAAGTCAGACGCCAGTTACAAACTGGGTGCGAAGGACTGGAGCGCCGTCGATCGCATGGTTGGAGACCTCTATTTCTTGGAGCTCAAGGTCGAGATTGGTGGCGAGCCACGCACGATAAAATCCCAGGTGTTCACACCCGAACCAGAGGAGCAGATGGTGACGTAAGAGGTGCGTAGAGGCTCCCAGCCCCAGCCTAACAGGTGCTGGTTGGAGGCACGCATACCTCGACGACGGTCCGCGTCTTGGGGTCGTAGTCGAACACGGTGGCGTCGCGCGAGCACTCCCACGTCGTGACGTTGGCGATCACCGTGGGTCCGTGTCGCCAACTACCGCCATCTTCATGGATGTGCCCGAACAGGTGAAGGGCGGGCTGGACGCGTGCCAGCTCGGCGAGAAGATCATCGCACCCTTCGTGGCTGAGCTGGGTTAGGTCGCCGTAGCCTCGCGGCGGGCCATGGGTGATCAGTACGTCCACGGCCGCGGGGATCAACGCCCACCGCGCGGCGATCTCGGGGCCGCGCGCTAGGTTGAATGCCCAACTGAAAAACTCAGGCTGCCACGGACTGCCCCAGATACGCGCGCCGTCGATCGTGATCTCGGTGTCCTGAAGGTAGTGAACGGTCGGGCCCAATGCCGCACGCGCGTGTTGTGGGTCGCGTACAAAACACCAATCGTGGTTGCCTGCGACGACCACCTTGTGGCGGTGCGGTAGACCGCGGATCCACTCGGCAGCGGGCGCCAGCTCCTCGAGCGTGCCACGGCGGAGCAAGTCGCCCGCGTGAATGAACACGTCCCCATCGGGGATTTCAAACCCGCTCTCGTACAGATGCGTATCCGCGACGCAGACCAAGCGCACGCCAGCAGGCTACCACTTCACTGAAGTCATCGGCACACACGCTTGGGATGGCCGCCTCCTCGCGGTACCTGTCCCAAGCACTCGTGCGAAATCTGGGAACGGATGGTGCGTGGCCGGTACTGGCGCGATGACCTTGCGTCATCAGAGTTTCCCCATGCTTTTAAAAGCCCGTTCTCTCCTCATCGGTGCGTGCATGTGCGCAGGCACTGTCATTGTCACTCCCGCCTGTGATTCCGACAACTTCGGGATCGAGCTTTCGGCCCAGAGCGTCGTCTTGACCCCGGGTGGAACCGCCACGGTCCGTGTCGACATCGCGCGCCCGGACTGGCTCTCGTCCGACGTCCAGCTGTACGTGTTTGGAGTCCCGGACGACGTCACCGTCACCCTCAGCGAGACCCAAACCGACGCTGACCACGTGATGCTCACGCTCACGGCTCAAGATGACGCGGCCGTGCAATCGGTGTCCTTCACGGTCAAAGGCAGAGTGGGTCCGTACATCGACCTGGAGCCGATGGCGCTCAGCGTCCAGATCCCAACAGATCCGGTCATGGGCCTTGAGCAATACGCTCCGGGTGTCGACGGGGTGGTGGAAACGCTGGTCATGGATGGCCAAGAGGTCACGTTCGAGGTCATCGACGGCGTCGCCATCGCGCACGGAGACATCGTACTTGGCGATGCCCAACTTTTGCGCGAAACCTATGGCGACGCAGCGGCGCTCGCCGACTCCGACGATTCGGGATTCCGATCCGCAACGTGCAACTTCGGGTTCAGTACCGAGTTCACCTGCGCACGATGGGACAACGGTGTCATCGGCTACACGTTCGCCGACAACTGGGGAAGCGACGCCGAGAACGGTCGAATGCGGACGGTCATCCAGTTGGCGATCGATCACTGGGAACAGAACACCGGGATCCGCTTCGTCCCGAGGAGTTCTGGCCAGTTCCTTGAGTTCCGGGACGGCGGCGGCTGTTCGTCCACCGTTGGCCGAGCTGTGATCACGGGATTCGACTCACAGAGCATCTCGCTCAACAACAGCGGCTGCGATTCCTTGGGAGTCGTTGTCCACGAGATCGGGCACGCCGTCGGGCTGTACCACGAGCAGTCCCGCGACGACCGCGACGACAACATCGTGGTCGACCTCGGGCGCGTACAAGACGGCAAGTTGCACAACTTTTTCCAGTGGGGCGAGTATGAGCGGGACCGAGGTCCGTACGACTACGGCTCAATCATGCACTACCCACGATGGGCATTCGCGCGAAACCGTGCTGACTGCATGTCGGGCACGCTCGGCGAGTGCACGATCCGACCCGACGTCACCACTGCTGCGATTGGCCAGCGCGCGGGCCTGAGCGAGGGCGACATTCTGGGGGCCTACACCCTGTATCACCCGAGTACGAGATTCTCGGGGCGACGTCGGGCGAAACGGGCGACCGCTTCTACCTCAGCTTGGACTACGACACCCCAGCTCCCGATCCCAGTCGTCTCGTTTGGACCACGGATCGCGCATCCGGAACGCTCGGAACGGGCCACACGCTCAACCTTTTTGCTAGCGATGTACCCGCTGGCACCAACGTCATCACGGCTAGCTTCATCGCCAATGGCGTCACGGTGGTCGCCCAGAGCATCACGCTCAACGTCGAGAACGCCGCGCCCGAGGTCACGATGGTTGCGAGCAATGGCCTTTCCGAACAGCAGCTGGGCCAGGCTTTTGCTGTATCGGCAACGATCAGTGATGCCGAGGACGGCAACTGCCCATCCCCGCTGTGCGACTACACCTGGTCGCCTGTCCCGCTTAGCGGGTCGCCGGACTCTGCAACCCGACACTTTTCCTTCGACACGGTCGGATCGCACACGATCACTCTCGACGTTGAGGACCCCGCGGGCGCCGTGGGAAGCGGGTCACTTACCGTCAACGTGGTGAACTCCGACCCCACCGCGCAGATCGTCCAGCCCGCTGGAGACCTCTCGGTGTCGGACGGTACGGTCCTCGGCCTGGAAGGGAGCGGATCCGACGTCAACGAACCCAGTGGTCTGTTGCTGTGCAGCGCGTTGACGTGGTCCAGTAGCAATCCGGCGGACACATTCTCGCCCTCGGCGGTTGGCTGCGAGCCCGATGTGACCCTCAACGGCGTCGGGTCGCGAACGATCGTTCTCACCGCCACCGACGGGGAAGGCGCGAGCGCGACAGACTCCATCACGGTAACGGCCGCCGGATGCAGTGGGGGCAACTGCCTACCGTCTGCGACGCTGGGCCTTCCTTCTCCGCATGATGGCACCGCGTACTTCATCGAGCGGGACTTGGATCTGCTGCTCTCGATCTCGGACGCCGAGTCTGGATTGCTCGCGTACGAGCTTATCGCCCGCCGTGCAGGCGAGGCTGACTACACCCACCTCGACAGCAGCTTCGCCGGGCCGGCGGGCGTTGTGTACAGCCTCGAGCGCTCCATCGTACTGGGCGACGGGATCTCATCGTGGCCCCTTTGCTCAAGTCCGAGCGAGTACCGCAGCTACGAACTCATCCTCACCGTCGAGGACGGGGACGGCGGCGTTACCACCGATAGTGCGATCATCGAGGTCGGCTGTGACCTCCTGTAGCGTCGTGCTCTAGAGGAATTAGAGCCGCGGCGGGCATTCCGTCGCGGCTCTGATCTTGATGCTGACGGGCTGTTTTTCTTCAGGGCACGCACCGAAACGCCACTTCGGACGTACCATCGCCCGACCTCTGAGCAAGGATCGAATCGATGCGCCGACTGACACTGACCTCCGTTGTACTTGTGAGCCTGGCCTGTGCCACTCAGGAAGAGCCCAGGCCACCCACGTCTCAGCCTCCGGCACAGCAGCTCGATCCGAAACCGGAGGTCAAAGAACGGCAACCAGAGCCAGAGCCAGAGCCGCAGCCGATACCGGTCGACGTCGTCGTGTCGTCCGTCCATATCCGTCAAGATTGTCCCGACGCCCCGGCAGCGGCCCCGGCAGCCGAGGCCGAGGCCAAGGGCGCTGTCGCCCCGCAGTTGCTGGGCGACAGGGAGTATCCGCCTGCCTGCGGGCAATCGCGGGTTCAACTGTCGTTCACCTCGCGAGCGCAGCGGCCAGTTGCAGTCACCGTCAAGGGGGCTCGGATGATTCCAGATGGACCTGGCACCGCGATTGTACTCTCAACCCGATCGCCATCGCTTTGGGACGCCGCCGGTGGTTACAAACCATGGGACGAGTTGGTGCAGGTCGGGAAGTCAGCCGCGAGTTACAAACTGGGTGCGAAGGACTGGAACGCAGTCGATCGCATGGTTGGATTCCTCTACTTCCTGGAGCTCGAGGTCGAGATTGGTGGCGAGACACAGACGATAAAGTCGCAGGTGTTCACACCCGAGCCAGAGGAGCAGACGCCGGTGACATGAGACCGTCGCTTCGACCGGAAAGGGCGCCGTGGACGTCGGTGTTCTAGCTCGAGTTCTGGCTCGAGTTCTGGCTCGTTCTTGGCTCGCATTCGTCGTCGTGGCGAGTGCGGGTTGTGAGCAGCGCAGCGAACGAGTCGAGCTGGGCCAGGCCGCCGCAAGCCCGACCGAGGCGCCACACGAGGACCCGTCGCCCACAATGGAGCGATGGAGCGACGACTGGCTGGTTGCCCAAGCTCCGCTGTATCTCGATGATCCGGGGTTTCGGCGCAAGGCTCTGGAAGCCTCGCTAACGAGCCACGACAACATCTACGCGCGCACGCGACTGGGGAGCTACGGACTGCAGTCCGCTGGATGGGACATGCTGCCGCAGTGGGTGCCTCGTCAGCGCGTGGTCGATGCCCAACTGGTGGACTCGTTGCGTCGCGGCGAGGGACTGGAGCTCACCGGTATGAAGCCCATTTGGGACGGCGTGCGTCCGAGCGACTACGCCGGGTGGGTGGCGCTTGGTCGCGCAGTGTTTCACCGGTATCCACTGCGACCCGAGATGTCCGCCCGGTACGCGCTGCTGCACCCTGAGGTCGCAGCGGACGTGGGCTTGCGAGAGGCAAAGGACGGGACGTGGCCGGGGGTTGTCGCGTTTGCTGACATCGACGGATCGGCGCAGATCGGGATCACCTGCGCCTTGTGTCACGTCGGATTCGATGGACAATCGGCGATCGTGGGACAAGCCCGTCGAGATCTCGACTACGGCCGGATGCTGCTGGCGTACCACGAAGAAACGGGCGTTCCACTCTCGCCTGAACTTGCTCAGCGCATGGCGAGTTGGGGGCCAGGCCGAGCCGACATTACCCAGGACGACGATGAAGACCCGGTCGCGATCGTGGACCTGTGGCACCTCCGGAACAACCGATTCTTGACGCAGGCAGCGACACTGACTCACGAGCATCCTGCCGCTCTAGCGATTCGCCAGGAGACCCAGATCCTGCACACGAATCTTGAGCGTACCCGGCCGCCTCGCGAACTCGCGTGGGCACTCGCCATGTTCCTGTACAGCATCGAGCCGCCGCGTTCGCAAGTGGCGGCGGTGTCTGTGAGCGCGGAGCGAGGTCGAGCGCAGTTCGAGCGCCGTTGTAGTCGCTGCCACAGCGATGCCAATGGTGGCGGTGCGCCGTTGGATGCAAGAACCGTGGGCACGGACGCACGCCTCGCGTTCGGCCGTGCGCGCGGCACTGGGCTCTATCGACCATCGCCGCTCATTCGCGTCGCCGAGGCTGCGCCCTACCTCCACGACGGAACGCTAGCGAGTCTTGAAGACCTGCTGGGTGAGGCACGCCTGCGGCCCGACTACGAGCACGTCGGTGGCATCGGTGCGGTTGTCGGCCATCGCTACGGCACAACGCTTGCCCCTGGTGAGCGCACGGACCTTATCGACTACCTGCGGACGCTCTGAGGTCCGATGAGCAAGGGGGCCCGGGTTAGAGGTGGCGTGAGCCTGCATTGTAGACGGGAGTCCACCCCGCGCCAGATCGGTCACTAGACCCCATTCTAGCGATTTCTGCGGCTGCGGCAGGTTGCTGTCCGAGATCTGGCGGGTCAACGAATGTGCCCGTGGAGCGTCGTGGCGTTGGTATGTTCATCACGGGTGAGCAGCATGATGTCGCGCAAGACAACGATCGAGGTCACAACACACAGCGTCGAAGTCGTACCAGTGGCACAGCGAGTGCTGTGGTGGTCACGCGCGAGTCTGACGACGCTGACGGTCGTCGCACTTGGTCTGGGTTGCGCTGCCGATGATGCTTCTGGGGACGACGAGGCCGCTGGCAGTGAGAGCGGTGACACGGCAGCGGAGGACGGCGCCGACGACGACGCACCCAATGACGATGACGGTGCGGACGACGGCGGCGGTGACGACGGTGCGGACGACGGCGCAGATGATGGTGCGGACGATGGCGCCGACGATGGCGCCGACGACGACGGTATGGACGACGGAGCCGATGACGGCGTGCCAGTCGGAACGTGTCAGCCGCTGCCCCTTCGGATGATCGTACTCGGCGATAGCATCGCTGCGTGTGCAGGTGTTGGTGGTCCGGAGTCCTCCGACTGCGCACCCAAGCGGTTCCACGACTACTACGGGGAGACCTACGGACCGACCAGCTACGAGAACCTCTCGGTCGGCGGCGCAGTGACGCGCGATGTCGTCAACCAACAGATCCCCAACATCGCGACCGGAATGTCCGGCCACGCGATCGTGATGATCTACGTCGGTGGAAACGACCTGTCTCCGTATCTGGTGGGCTCGGACCAAGATGCGGTCGATGGCTACGCAATGCTGGCGCCCCAACTGGCGGGCCTGTGGGACGAGATCTACGGGTTCCTCGGCGACGAGGCCAACTTCCCGGACGGGGTCACTCTGCTCATGAACAAGCAGTACGATCCGTTCGACGGCTGCACCACCGCGCCCTACAACGTCAGCCAGACGAAGCTCGGCTTGTTGGTCGAGTACAACGAGGCGATGCAGGCGCGCGGTGATGCACGGGATTGGGTGTTCGTCGCCGACCAGTACACGCCGTTTCTTGGGCATGGACACCACTCCGGGGTCTCGACTTGCCCGAACTATCAGGACGGGTCTGCCGGATGGATGAACGACTTGATCCATCCCAACGCAGCTGGGCACGCCAACCTCTCCGAGGTCATGGCGGAGACGGCCGCGGAGATGTACGTCGACTGCGACTAGAGCCCGGACATCGACACCTGGGGCGTGCGTCCGCGTCCCCACCCCTCGCCTGTGGCATCATGCACGACGTCCCTGTCGCGCATGACCACCGTAAACCCACAGCAAGCAACGATCACGGCAACCGGTGAAGCCACGGTCCCAGTCCCGTGTGATGTGGCCTGGCTTCACCTCGTGCTTGTTGAGGATGCGAAGATCGTTGGCGAGGCTCTCGAACATAGCGGGGCGCGGGTTTCCCTCGTGCTGGACCGCATCCGCGAGACGGAGCCGCGGTTGCCGGAGACGGTGACCGAGGTCGAGCGGAAGATCGAGCCACTGTTCGACACTGACGGTTCCCTCGATGGGTTCCGGGTTCATCGGGTCGTTCGCGCCCAGATGCCTCCGGAGCCTGCGGGGCTGTTGCTCGATGTTGCGATCATGGCCGGTGCCGGGCCTGGGTCGCGTATCGCTTTCGGTGTCCGTGATCCTGCCGCCGCTCGCGCGAGTGCGATTGATGCCGCCCTCCGTGCCGCGCAGACCAACGCGGCCGCCGCGGCCACAAGCCTTGGCTGCGAACTCGGAGAGCTCCGCGAGACGACCGTGGAGTCCGTGGTCCCGGATGAGTTCTCCGATCCTCTGGTGCTGGTCAGCGGCCACGCTCGGCTCGTGTACAGCCGGAGTTGCTGAACGCTGGCGGACCGCCCACGAGGTGACCGGCCCGAAACGTGGCATAACCGGTGCTCGTGTTTGACGGCGTCATGCCTGGCAAATGGCAGCTCGCTGCGCTGGGAGCAGTGCCAGCCCTGCTGGCAATGGCGTACTTCGACTGGCTAGACGCCAAGCGCCCGGAGCCGCGTCGCACGCTACGCATTGTCGCGTTGGCCGGTGGCTTCATGGCGGTTCCCGTTCTTGGTTTTGGGTACCTGCTCGAGGCGGTCGTTGGTAACGCCGCACCTGGCGAGGGCACCTACGCGGCCGCGGCGTACACGTCGCTGGTCGTGGCGGCGATTCCCGAAGAGGCGTGCAAACTCGCCGTGGTTCTCCTGCTGGTTTGGCGGCGACCAGAGTTCGACGAGCGCATGGACGGCATCGTCTATGGCGCGCGTGCGGGTCTGGGCTTCGCGCTGGTAGAGAACGTGATCTACCTGTTGCTCATGCCCCACAACCTGCAGGAGTACTTTGCCCTGTTCGTTGGACGGGCGGTGCTCGCGGTTCCTGGACACGCGACGTGGGGCGGCATCATGGGCTACTACGCGGCTCGGCGACGATTCGACGGTCGAGGGCCAGGGCTGTTGGGTGGCTACCTCTTCGCCGTCGCTTTGCACGGTATCTACGACATGTTCTTGTTCGGCGCGCCCGTGGCGATCGCCGCGGGGCACACATGGCTTGCGCTGGGTGTCGCGGGGATCCCGGTCGCCGCGTACATCATGCCCGCGATTGTGGTGTCGATCGGCGCCGTGGGGCTCAGGCACCTGGCCCGTCGGGCGGTTGCCGACGACGACTGGGCCGAGCAGCAAGCCGCTCGTCGTTCCTAGGAGCCTGTGGTGAAACCCTCGCGCCGACATAACACCGCCCCCGAGGCCCACGACTTTGTTCCTCATCGGTGACTGACGCCCGGTCAGCGCCCTCTTCGTGTCGCGTCCTGGG
>JAESSZ010000541.1 GCA_016763875.1 Nannocystaceae bacterium | reverse complement strand
GCTTTGCCCGCATCCTCGGCGGCGAGTTTGGCCGCCATACGGCTGGAAGGATCGCCCGCCGCAGCGGCAATCCCGACGCGTTTCTTACGCAACTTCTCCAGCGTGTCGTCCAGCCCCCCAAGCTTGCCGACAAATCCGCCCATCAGCGTGCGGTTGGCGGCCTGCATCTGCTCCGCCGCCGCATCGCCAGTCAGGCTGTCGGCCTTGGCTTTCGCTTCCTGGGCGGTCGCCAGCCGGGCGGTCAGCGCGGGTTTGAAGCCGGGGTACTGCGCGCTGAGTTGCTCGATCGTCTTGTTGTTCGAGGTCCAGGCGGCGGCTTGGTTTTCGACGGTAGGCTTGCACCCAGAAAAAACAAGGGCGGCGAGTGCGATCAGGAGGACGAGGAGTCTGTTGATGGCGGCCATGGCGGTGCGAGTGCTCAAGGCTCTCACCATGACCACGAGTCACGCCAGTCCCGACGATGCTGCCGCAGTGGTATCGTCGACCCGATGGTGGGATGCGAGGCCGCAAAAAGCGGGCTGCTGGGGTGTTTGTTGCTGACGTCTGCCTGCGCGGATGACAGCGGATCAGCGACTGCGGACGGTACGGGCGCAACGGCAACGGGCGGCATCAACCTTGACGATGACGACACCGCCGCCGGAGAGAAGTTCGACCTCGGCGGGACAGGGATTGCGACCGGTGGGAACGCGGAAGGCGACAGCGGGTGTGCGGATGTCCAGGTCACCGTCGACCCAGAGATCCCGACGATCATGCTGCTCGTGGATCAGAGCGGGAGCATGACCAGCGAGTTCGGCGGAGGCATGGACCGCTGGAACTCGCTGTACACCTCGCTCATGGATCCGGCGACGGGCGTCGTGATGCCGCTCGAGGGCGAGATCCGTTTCGGCCTGACGCTGTACACCTCCGAGGATGGCTTCGACGGTCCGCAGTGTCCGATGCTGCTGGAGGTCCCCCCAGCGCTCGACAACTACGCGGCGATGGACACGGTGTACGAGCCTGCTGTCCCCAACGACGAAACACCGACCGGGGAGTCGGTCGCCGCGGTCGCGATGACGCTCGATGCGTTCGCTGAGCCGGGGCCCAAAGCGATTGTCTTGGCGACGGACGGCCTGCCCGATACCTGCCAGGAGCCCAACCCGCAAAACGGCCAGCCCGTCGCGGTGGCCGAGGTCCAGGCTGCATTTGCGCTGGGCATCAAGACCTTCGTTCTGTCGGTGGGGGACGAGGTTGGTGAGGCGCAGTTACAAGAGGTTGCCAACGCAGGGATCGGCCTTCCGCCCCGGGGGCCCATGAATGCGCCGTTCTGGATCGCGTTGGACGCCGCCGATCTTGCCGATGCGTTCGACGAGATCGTGGGCGGGTTCATCAGCTGCACCCTGGAGATCGACGGGATGGTCACCGCGGACGACTTTTGCGAAGGCACGGTGGTACTCGACGGCGTGGTCTTGGAATGCCCGGTCGACTGGACGTTGGTAGACCCGATGACCATCGAGCTGCTCGGTAGTGCGTGTGACACGTTGCAGGACGGCGGTGGTCACACCGTTTCCGCGAACTTCCCGTGTGGCGCGGTCGTGATTCCCTAACGACCCGCAAATTAGCAAAGCCCCGCAGAACGGGGCTTTGCAACGGGGCGAGCGAGGGGTCTTGAACCCCCGACCTCTGGTACCACAAACCAGCGCTCTAACCAGCTGAGCTACGCCCGCCGTGGGAACGGGCCGGACTCTAGCACCACCAGGCGGGCGGTCAAGATGGCAGGCGCCATCAAATGCTCGGCTCAGGGGGCCACGGGGTCGACGAGATCATCGAGCGCTCGCGCCTCATCGGGCTTGCCCATCGCCGAGAAGGTCGCCCGGGCGGACAGCGCGAGTTTTCGTGCCCTCCCTGGATCGGTGCTGACGAGCACCTTAGACAGCGCGGCCTCGGTTTCAGCCAGCCACTGGCCCTGGTTGCCGAGCGCTTGGTGCATGCCCAGTGCCTCTTCGAGGACCACCGCCGCCTCGTCGGGCCGACCCAATCCGGCTAAGGATCTCCCCGCGCCCGTGAGTGAGTTGGCGATCGAGGCATGGGCTTTTCCTAGCCGCGTTCGACGGAGTTTGGCGGCGCGTACGAACTGCGGCAACGCACTGGCGTGGTCGTCGGCGACCAAGAACACCTCGCCCAAGTCGTGAATGACGCGCGCCAGATCGGGATGGTCGGGGGGAAGGGCGGCTTCACAGACCCGAATCGACTCCCGCAGCAGAGTTGCTGCTCGCTCGGTGCTTCCGCGGCGGACCGCGATAACGCCGCGGGTGTGCAGCACGGAGGCCACGCGCGGATGGGTGCGCCCGAGCTTTTGCTCGAAGATGGTCATTGCCTCTTCGAGGTCACGCTCGGCGGCCTCGAACTGGCCCACGTCGGCCCGACTCTGCGCGAGGTTGTTGAGCGAAGCACCGACCATGGGGGCGTCGCGGCCGAGCTCGTCGCGGCGGATCTGCAGCGCCAACTCGTGCTCGCGCAGCGCGGTCTTGGGATCGCCGTTTCGTGCGCGCGCAATGCCGCCCAGGTTTTCGTGCAGCTGCGCTGAGAGCAGGGCGTCCCCACCGGCCCGTTGCATTGAGGCCTCCGCGTGTCGTCGCAGCGCATCAACATCGTCCGAACGTCGTTGATGAAAGCCGACTGCCCATACCAGTCGGTCCACGCCGTCGCACGAATGAGATCGCTGCTCGCTGCGTCGGCCAGCCACACGGCTTCCAGCAGAGTCTTCTCCGCCGCGGCTGCGTCGCCGTGTCGCAACTGGACCCGGCCCAGCAGCGCGGTGCTCTCGGCACGTCGCGCGGGTTCGTCGAGAGCCAGTGCGGCCGCGCGGGCGTCTGTGGCGCTCGCTAATGCATCGGAGTAGCGTCCAAACGCATCCAACTGACGGGCACGTGCCATGGCGTCGTCGATCGCGGCGGCCTTGACCGCCCGGTCACCGGTGAGAGGGGCCGCGCCGTTCATGACTGCCTCGGCATCCATGCACGGGGCGAGTTGGGGCAGGTTTGTGGTGGCTGTGACGGCGTGCGTGACCATCTCGGCGTCCGCCTCGACAAGCAGCCGAGTCAAAGCTCGGACTTCTTTGAGGCGCCGCCCCAAGCAGATCATCTCGCGGTCGAGCAGCTCCTGCGACTGTTCCTTGCGCACCGCGGTCGCCTCGCAAGCTTCGGTATGCATGGCGACCCACCGCGTCGTGTACTGGTCCAGGAATCGCTCGGTTGTCGCGAACGCACTGGCGGCGTAGGGGCGCTGCGTGGCGTCGAAGGCGGTGATCACCGCGGCACGAATCGAATCGTCCCACACACCGGAAAGCTTCCGGTCGGCGCCCTGGCAGGGCACCTCCGCGGGGGCTTTGTCTGGCCACGCAACAACGACGCCGATCGCTGCGGCCGACAGCACAACCGCGCCGAGCACCAGGCCGCGGCGGCTGGTCTTGGGGGAGGGGGACAGTGCGGCGAGCAGCGAGGCCATGTCTGGCCAGCGCTCGTCTGGGACGGCGGCCAGGCCGCGCACGAGCACGCGGCGGATCCAACTGGGAACCGTGGGTGCATCGCGCGTCGGTTCCCGTACGGTGCCCTCCAGCATGCGGATCAGAAGTTCGGGGCGGGTGCGGCCGATGAATGGCCGTGTGCCGTACAGCGATTCGAACAGCGCGATGCAAAACGAAAACTGGTCGGTGCGTGCGTCGGTTCGCTGTCCCTGGTGCTGCTCCGGTGCCATGTAAGCCGGAGTCCCCATGATGGCGCCGACCTGCGTCAAGCGTGCCGAAGGGCTCCGTCCCGGGAGATCGACGAGTTTGAGTTGTGTACGGAGGTCGGGCAGATTCTTGGTGGGTGCTTTGGTCGGCGCTTTAGTGGGCGCTTCGAACGACGCGGCCGCAAGCGTCTCGCCTTCAGGACCGACCTGGACTTCCCCCAGCCGCGCCTCGTCGTCGTCATCGTCGTCGCCGCCCGTGCGTGCCAAACCAAAGTCCAGTACCCGGACACGACCGTCGCGACCGACCAGGACGTTCTCCGGTTTGAAGTCGCGATGGACAATGCCGGCTTGGTGGGCCGCGTCGAGGCCTCGGCCGGCGTCGAGATACGCCGCGAGGATTGCCTCCCAGGTCCGCGTTTCCTCTACGAGCCACGTCCCAAGATCGACGCCGTCGACGAACTCCATCGCGACGAATACTTGGTCCTGAAACGTGCCCACATCGTGCACGGTGATGACCGAGGGGTGCGAGAGCTTCGCCAGCGCTTGGGCTTCCCGAAGCAATCGCGCCTTGGCGGTGCTTGCACGTCGCGTGAAGGTTCGCGGGTGCAGTAGTTTCAGGGCGACCCTGCGATCGAGTTCCGGATCGAACGCCGCATAGACGATGCCCATGCCGCCCGCCCCGAGTTTCTCCAAAACGACGTACCGGCCGACCGCCGCGCCACGCTTGAGCACTGTGGCTGGTGGGGTGTGCGTCGGGCGCGACTCATCCCCGGCCATGGTGGTCGCCGAGAACGCGACCTTGGCAGGCAGGTCGTCTTCGGGCTGATCGGGGGTGGACACGTGTACGCAGGGGTTCCGCGGTCTGGCGGACTTGCAGCGAGTCTAGCTCGCGCTGCGTGCTTCAGCGGCATTTGTGCCGGTCATCGATGGGCCGAGGCTCACGACACTGCGGGCAGTGATAGCGACAGCAATGTCGCGGTCTGATTGAATTGGACGCGTGCGAATGCAGTGTGGGTGCACGTCGCGGTTGGCGTGACCTGCCAGTACCGGCTATGTTCTGGTTATGCGTTGGGTAGGTTGGGTAGGTTGGACCGTGTGCGCGACCGTGATCTTTGCGGCGGGCTGCGCCGGAATCGAAGGATCCGACATTGGATCCGGGGGGCAGAATCCCGTGACTGGTCCGTCCGCCGACGATGGCGACTCTGGGGGCGGGGGTCTGGGCACGACGGGCGGCGGCGAGGGGACCGGCAATGGCGGGCCACACACGACCGACGACGGCGCAGCAGAGAGCAGTGCAGACGGGCAAATGACCGGGATGGAAACGGGCTCGGACGCGGGTACGGGCTCGGACGCGGGTACGGGTACAGACACTGGCACGGGGACAGACACCGGCACGGGGACAGACACTGGCATGGGGACAGACACCGGCACGGGGACAGACACCGGCACGGGGACAGACACCGGCACGGGCAGCGAGAGTGACACTGCGGGCTGAATCGCCGGCCGCTCAACCGACCTCGAACGAGTAGTCCACGCCCATCGAGGGGCCGTCCCATGTGGGGAAGTGGCTCTTGTGCACTACGACGCGAATACAGGCGACCACGCCCGCCTTCTTCATGCTGCCCGGCGCCTTGACGGTGACGCCCCAAACCTTGCCCGTGGGCTCCACACCGATCGTGAACTTTACGGTGCCGCTGAGTACCGCGTCCGACGCCATCGACGCGCGCTCGATGCAGTCGTTGAACTTCGGCTCAAGCCTCTTCATATGGTTTTTGACCTTGAAGTCTGAGAGCCGTTCGCTGCCGTCGCCCATCCCGATTTTTTGGGTCCGGTTGGCGTTGTAGCGGGGCAC
This sequence comes from Nannocystaceae bacterium, assembly GCA_016763875.1. Lineage (GTDB taxonomy): Bacteria > Myxococcota_A > Polyangia > Nannocystales > Nannocystaceae > JAESSZ01. Next base: position 3,690 of record JAESSZ010000541.1, on the reverse strand, counting down.
TCGAGAGTCATCCACCTTCAACGGGGCGGCGGCGCCCCCGTCACCCGCGTCGTCTCCACCGCGGCCGCCTCGACCTTTTCGTCGTCGGCCTTTGCGTCGCTTTTTCTTGCGTGCGCCCTCGGTCGCGACTTCCGAAGGTTCTTGCACCGCGGTGGGCCCAACCACGCAGCGGTCGGCCTCGCAATAGGTTCCTGGTCCGCAGTATCCACCGCACTCGCCGACCGGCTTGCACGCCGAGAGGGCAATGACGGCGATCAGCGCGGGCAGCGATCCGATCACGGCGGCGGGCGGCGGTGCCGAGTCCATCGCTGGATCGTTGCGCGCCGAGGCACACGACGGCAAGGGCGATGCTCAGTGAGCCTGGCAGTGCAGCGTCGCAGGCCTTCCAACGGGAGTAGGGCGTGCTTTGACGCCGCGGTGTCGGCATGGGAGCGTCACGATTGTGGGTACCGCACCGAGCCGAGAGCTCGAGACGTTCGACAATCCTCGGCCCGAACGCGACTACGAGATTCGCTTCGACTGCCCCGAGTTCACCTGTGTGTGCCCAAAGACGGGCCAGCCCGACTTCGCGACGATCCGGATCCGCTACGTCCCAGACCTGCGCTGCGTGGAGCTCAAGAGCCTGAAGTTGTATTTGTGGTCCTACCGCAATGAGGGCGCTTTTCACGAGGCTGTGGTCAACGGGATCCTGGACGATCTTGTGGCGGCGACCGACCCGCGCGAGATGACGGTCGAGGGCGACTTCCTCGTGCGCGGTGGCATCCACACGGTGGTCCGCGCGGACCACGACAAAAGGAAACCATGACCGCAGTGACGAGCACGGAACGGCTCGAGGGCGGCGCGACGCAGGAAGGGACCCGTCGCGGGGCGGAGAGCTTCGGCGCAGGTGCACGCACGCTGGGTCGTACGGGTTGGTCCGTGACTCCGATTGGGTTCGGTGGCTACCGCGTGCGAGACGAGTCTCCGGTCCATCGGCGCGCGCTGGCCGACGCACTGCGGGGTGGCGTCAACCTCATCGATACGAGCAGCAACTACGGCGACGGCGAGAGCGAGCGACTGGTCGGTCGCATCGTGTGCAATCTGGTTCAGCAGGGCGAGGTTCGGCGCGAGCAACTCGTGCTCGTGTCCAAGCTTGGCTACCTTCAGGGCGACAACCTCCGCCGGGCCCAGTCCCGGGCCGAGCCGTACCCACAACTCGTCGAGTACGGCGAGCAGTTGTGGCACTGCATTCATCCCAGCTTCATCCGCGATCAGCTCCAAGAGAGCCTGCAGCGGCTGGCATTGTCGCGACTGGATGTGGTGCTGCTGCACAACCCCGAGTATTTCTTGTCTGACGCCGCCCGGCGGGGCGTGGCGTTGCCGGAGGCGCGGGCCGAGTTCGATGCCCGGATCCGTGCGGCCTTCGTGGCTTTGGAAGAAGCGGTGACGCGCGGGGAGATCGGGGCGTACGGCGTGTCGTCCAACGGGTTTGTCTTGCCTGCCACCGATCCTGCGTCGGTTTCGGTCTCGCGGATCGTGGCGCTTGCCGAGGAGGTTGCGGGATCCGAACACAACATGTCGGTTGTGCAGATGCCCATGAACCTGCTTGAGCTTGCTGCGGTCAACGACTCGCCCGCGCCCGGTGAAGCCACACCCTTGCAGCAGGCGGAAGCGGCCGACCTTGGGGTGCTGGTCAATCGGCCGCTCAACGCACTGGTCGCCACGGGGGGCAGCGGCACGGGGGCAACGCGACGTTTGGTGCGTCTGGCCTCGGGTGGTGCGGCGCCAGATCCCGGCCAGCGATCGCTGGATACGGCGCTCGCGGCCGCGCGCAAACTCGAGGCGCGATGGGCCACGGGTCTCGGGCAGCAGCTGGTCATCGAGGCTGGCGAGGATGTGGGTGATCTTTTTCGCTGGGCTCGTGAGTTGTCGGCACGCGTCGATGAGATGACAAGCCTTCAGCAGTGGTCGGCGCTACGCCACGATGTCATCGCACCGCACTTGGGCAAGACCTCGAGCGCCCTGTTGTCGGCGCTGCAGGGCACGGACCGCGAGAGCTTTGCGCAGTGGTGGGAGGCCTACGGAACCGCCATGCATACGGTGTTTACCGCCATCGAGGCCAGGATCTCCGCCGACAGGTTTGCGCAGGCCGACGAGATCACGCGGCGTCTCGATCCGCTCTTGCCCGAACCGTGGCGCGCGATGCCGTTGTCGGCCAAGGCAGTGCTGCCGCTCCTGGGTGCCCCAATCAGCGCGGTGCTCGTGGGCATGCGGCAACCCGGCTACGTGGCGGATATGCTGGTGTTGCGGGCAACCCCCGTGCGTCTGCTGTCGGCGGCCGCGGGCGTTGTGGATCTTGGCGCAGTCGCCGCGGCTCTGTCTAACCTGCCCTGACGGACGTGCTAACGTGCCACCGCGGTTCGGTCGGCGCTCGAGGGTGAGCGTCGGGCTGCAACGCAACACCGCGTCAACACGCGGGAAATACTCGGAGACGAAGGACTAAGAGCAACGATGGTGTTTGCGAACTTCTTTGCGGGACTCGCTGTGGCCTGGGCATTGGCCGGCGATCCGTTCACCTACGAATACGCGGGTCAGACCGACGGCAGCGGCAACGCCTGGATCGTGGTCGTCAACAACGAGGACATGAAAGACGTGGAGATCACGATTGCCGGCGACGGCAAGACGGTCACGCGCTCGCCCGGCAACCTCAAGCAAGGCAGCCGCTACAAGGTCAGCTGGAAGCAGAAAAACGGGCAAGCCCGGTACCAGCTCGATATCAACGCGCGGCGTAAGGAAGGCGATGTCTCGGGCTCGTTTGCCTTTGAGGTGATCAAGACCAAAGCCGCGGGCAAGATCGGAAAACTCAAGGTCCGCAGCACGCGCGAGGACATCGTCAAGCGCCACAAGGCCGAGTTCGAGACGACGTTCCAGCTCGCGCGCTACGACTACAAAATCTACGACAGCGACGGGGAAATCGCGGCCGCGGGCTCCAAAGAAGATGTCGATATCGCTCCCGGTGGGCGGTTCACGGTGACCTGGCCGGCATCGGAGGTCTTCATGATCTTCGTCCGTGGCGAGGACGAGTTTGGCCGTTTCACCGAGTACAAACTGGTGCCGTGGTCCGTGGAGATCCCCCACACGGAGATCAACTTCGACAGCGGCAAATGGGACGTGAAGAACGACGAGTCGGGCAAACTCGACGATGCGGTTGCGGTTGCGTTCCACGAACTGTTGGCGCTCGACAAGGTCAGCGAGGCCGTGCAGGCCAACCTCACGCCGCAGCTGTACATCGTGGGCTACACCGACACCGTCGGCAACGCGGGCAAAAACAAGAAGCTCTCCAACAGTCGCGCCAAGCAGATCGCGGAGTATTTCTACGACAAGGGGTTTTGGGCTGAGATCTACTACGCAGGTATGGGCGAGCGCGGGCTGCGAGTGAAGACCGACGACGGTGTCGACGAGGTTCGCAACCGACGCGCCATGTACCTCATCGGATTGCAGAAGCCTGGCTCGGGCGGACAGATTCCGGGGAACTGGAAGCGGTTGTCGGGCGCGCGCTCGATGCCGATGGGGTTCTCGGCCCCAGAGTTGCCCGAGGAGTGGAAAAACTACCGCGAGAAACGGCGTGCCGAAGCGGAGTCGGGCTCGGGCGGCGAGGCGACCGACAGTGATGTCGCCATCGACGACAATCCGGGCGCAGACCTGTCGGGT
>JAESSZ010000540.1 GCA_016763875.1 Nannocystaceae bacterium | reverse complement strand
GACCGGGCGTCAGTCACCGATGAGGAACAAAGTCGTGGGCCTCGCGGGCGGTGTTATGTCGGCGCGAGGGTTTCACCACAGGCTGCTAGGGACGTAGTGGGCGACGGATGACCCGTTTGTATACCGATCCGGAGCGCAACGAAGCGACGTATGATCCGCATCCGTCTGTCGACGCGGCCTCTTTTTCCGCACCGAGTGCCCGCGCGCGATTAGACACCCACCAGCTGACGGGCTTGGTTCTGGAGGGACGCTACCTGCTCGGCCGCAAACTCGGCGCCGGTAGTATGGGGACGGTATTCGAGGCTCAGCAACTCCGTCTGGACCGGCCAGTCGCCATCAAAGTGTTATCGGCGACCCACCCCGACTCGGGAGCCCGCTTTCTTCGTGAGGCCTGCCTGTCCTCGAAGATCCGGCACCGCAACGTCGTGGAGATCTTGGACTACGGCGAGTCGGCGGAGGGGCTGCTCTACTTCGTGATGGAGTGCCTTGATGGACAGGACTTCGAGAAGTTCCAGGCGGGCCTGCCCAATGGGCGCGTGGGGTGGCAGCTCGGCTGTGAGCTGCTCGCTCAGTTGGCGGCTGCACTCGGCGCAACCCACGATCACGGGATCGTGCACCGCGACATCAAACCCGCGAACTGTTTCTTGACCCACGACGTCGACGGCACGCCGGTGGTGAAGTTGTTGGATTTTGGGGTCGCGAAGGTCACGGACTACGGCCGAACGCAACAGCAACTGACCAAGTCCGCGCTCCTCATTGGCACGCCCAGCCACATTGCGCCGGAGCTACTTCGCAGCAAACAGCCCGCGACGAATCGATCCGACATCTATTCGATGGGCGTTCTGGCCTATCGGCTTGTGACCGGCACGCTCCCGTTTTCCGGTGAGACGATGTTCGAGTTGATGCAATCGGTTTGCTTCGACGACCCGCCGCGGCTCACGGACCACGTCAGCGAGATCCCGGTCGACCTCGAGACGCTCGTGCTCGAGATGTTGCAGAAACGACCCGGTGACCGACCGCTCGACGTGCATGACATCGAGCGGCGGCTACGTGCGATCCAAGGCACCGCGACCGAAGGAGAGCCTGCACGCGGCCCTGTTGCCGTCGCTGCTAGTCCGGGGATCTCGACGGATCCCGCCGATAGGCCCACGATGGACGCCTCGCCCACGATGGACGAGACCACCTTTCGCTTGGCGTACCCCGATGTGAAGGACGTCGGTCCGACACTCGACATGGCGGTATCGGAACTCGATGACCCCAGACCAAGTCGGTCCTGGGAACTCACGGGAGCGGTCGCCGTTGGCGTCGTTCTCCTCCTGTTTGCCGGGATGCTGCTGTCTATCCCAGGGCAAGATCCCGAGCTGAACGCTGCGGTCGCAGCGGCTGGCGCGACAGTCAGCGCTGACCGCCACGCCGTCGTCGTTCCAGAGAAACAGACGATCGTGCGCGCGCGGACGACAGTGCCGGACGCACCGAGCAACCCGGTCACGGACACGCAGCCTGCCCCAACCCTAGTTACGCACCCCGGGCCCAGACCGAAACTCGGCAGGGACACGCCGAGCAACATCACCGCGAGAAAGCCGAAGGCGAGGCCACGGCGCGTGCAGAAGCCTGCCGCAGACAACACTCCCGTCCCTGAGAAAGCGAGCGCCCCTGAGAAAGCGAGCGCCCCTGCGAGAGACAGCGCCCCTGCGAAAGACAGCGCCCCTGTGGAAGCGAGCGCCCCTGCTCCCGTGGCGGGCCCCACCGACGCAGACGTCGTACGTCAGCTCAAACACGCGGTCGAAAAGAAGTGCCAGCTGACACAGCCACTGACAATCTCGTTTCTCGTGACGGCTAACGGCAAAGCGATCGGCCTGACCGCGCGCTCCGATGGCGACATCGCGTGCATTCGCAAGCACGTCAACAACGCAACCTTCCGGGCCCGCGACGCGAGTCGCCCGTTCAAACTCGAGGTGGGGTAACGCGATGTACTGGCGCGCGGCCTCTCTCCAACTCGCGTTCAGCGTCGCCGTTGCGACACTGCCGTGTGTCGCGTTGGCGGACACGCCCACGGAGAAGTTTGACGCACTGATGAGCCAGGCCGAGGCCCAGCGAGCGGGCGAGCATCACGTCGAGGCGTCGCGCAACTACGCCGCGGCGTACTACGCCCTTGGTCCCGAGCAGCGGACCGGATTGCTCGGGGAAATCGCGCTCGACAACGCATGGGCGGACTACGAGAGTTCAGTCGCCGCCAACACCAAGCCTCTGGCTGGGTTGACGCAGACCGTGACGGCAGTGCTCGAGACTGCGGTAGGCGAGCGGTCGCAGGCGCACCGTATGGGCACAGCCGACCCCACGCCGCGGCGCTGGTCCAAAGCCCTGTTGCAGCTGCAACCGACGCCGGAGCCCGCCGCCCTCGCGGAAGAACCGCAGCCACACCACGACGTCGTGACCCTGCACCAACCGGATGCCAACAGACCGGATACCAACAGACCGGATGCCAACCAAAACCGCAGTCGTGCCCGCCCGGTCTTGACCGCGGGGGTGATTGGCGTGATCGCAGGCGGAGGCGTCATCGCCGTTGGCTTGGCAACGTGGAAGCGGGTGGACGTCCTCGCCACCCAAAGCCGTGCGTCCCTGGTCAACGACGCCGAGTCGGACGATGTTCTCGAGAATCGTCGCGCCGACATCGCGCGCTGGGAGAGACGCGGTCGGGGCGTGGCGACCGGCGTGATTGTCGGCGGGTCTGTGCTTGTGGCTACGGGGGCTGGTTTCGTCGTTTGGCACCTGCTGCGGAAACGAAAGCGCAACCGGACACCAGCGTGGCCTTTCATCCGCTACTCAGCGGAAGCCAAGTCGGCGTGAGCATCACTGGCCGCTTTGGCACCCCCTAACGCCTAACCTCCAACTTCTAACCTCCAAGTTCTCTGCGGCGCACTCGCGGCGTCCCTGAGAGCCGTCGCGGGCCCGACTCCGGTCACGGCCGGGAGCTCTCAAGTTATGCGGGTGACACTCGCAGCAAATCGTTGGATCGTTGGGCGTGTTGCGGCGACGGAGCGCTGGGGCCTTGCTCCGGATCGCGCTACCCCTTTTTGGGGTCGGCTCTGCGTGCTCTGGGGCCGGCGAGCTCCCGTTGGACGACGGGGACTCGCCGCCACGGTTGGGCCAGGCTTCGGAACTGACCCCAACGAGCGTGCAAGCACCGGACGTGGCGGCGCTCCATACCATTGCAGAACGACCTCTGAGCAACGGTCGTCTGATCCTGGCCCGCGATGACGATGGCCGAGGGCATTTCGTGATGGCGCGAAACGGCGCAGATCCACTCCCGATTTTCTGCGATGACCGCCTGGAGGGCGCGTGGGGGTTGTGGGTGGATGACGTTGATGGTGACGGAAACGTGGAGGCTGTCGTCGCGCTGAACAAGAAGGCGCGTTTTGACGACCGACTGGCGAATCGCCTGCACGTGTACAGCTTTGAGCGCAGTCAGTGCGTGCCCGCATGGCGAGGTACGCGGCTCGCCGGTCGCTTCGACGCGGTGGCGACCGATCCTGACGACCACGGCGCCCTGCTCGTCCATGAATGGCTCTCGGTGACCCGGCACCGGGTCGCGCGTTACCGCTGGCAGGGGTTCGGCTACCGTGTAGACGCTGTTCTTTGGGAAGGCACCGGGGACGCGCCCGTGGCACTTGTTGCCGAGTTAGACTTCGGCCCAACACCCCTCTGAGTTTCGAGTACGCAGGCTCAGGCCACGCGCGCTCACGGAGACATCTGATGAACCGTGCTTTCGCCCTGTTGCTCGTGGCCAGCTGCACCACGCCTGTCAACCAAGAGCCCGCCGTCCAGGCTCCTCCGACGTTGGCGAAACTCGAACCCGAGTCGGTAGAGCCAACGCCGTCGACGCCACCCACGCCGTCTGCCAGCACGTGGGCCGCGGTCCTGCCCGCGGATGCAAAGACGCGCGACCTTGCCAAAGTCGCCAACCTTGGCCGTGTACCCGGACTGACCGCCAAACATCGGGAAGCACTCCGTCGCGACGGGTTCTTTGTCGCCGCCCAGGCCACCCCAGTGGCTAAGCCCAAGGACGCCCAGAGCGCACGAGACGGTCGGCGCGCCAAGCATCTGTTTCAGGTCTACGAGCGGAACGACTACGTGCGATTCCCGAGCTACGTGACGGTGGATCTGTCGATCGATCTCACCCATCAGTACTTCGACGTCGTGCTTCGCAAGATCGAGCAAGAGCACCTCGCGCCGATGCTCACGACGGCGATGCGAGGCTTCATGACGCGCGCGCTGTTTTTGCGCGACGGGGCAAAGACGCCGGAAGCAAAGAAGGCGGCGCATGCTGCCGCTACCTACTGGGGAGTCGCGCTGCGGCTGCTTGAGTTGCCCGCCAAAGGTGACCTACCCGACAAGGCTTTCACCCGTGAGCCCTGGTACGACAACCCCGAGGTGCGCGCGCAGATGGAGGCAGAGATGGGCAAGCCCACGCCGCCCCCACCGCCCCCACTGACCAAGCTGCACCCCAGTCTCAGGCGCGAGGTCGATGCCGCGGTAGCGGCGGTGATGGCAGCAAAGGGGCAACGGGAGTTTCGGGCATGGGGACAGAAACTCGACCTCACGTTGGCCCTCCCGCGCAGTCACTACGCGGCGTCTGGACTCCTGCAACGCTACTTTCGCGCGATGACGCTGCTGGGGATGAGCAGCTTTGCGGTGACAGGTGACTCTGCCAGACCGGGGTTTCTCGTCGCGCTTTCGATGAGCATCGAGGGCGCACCCAAGGCGCGCAAAGCCTACGACAGCGTGTTGAGCCTGACCAACTTCGTGGTTGGGGATCCGCCAACGGCCGGTTTGCTCGAGGCGGGTGCGGCGGTTCGCAAAGCGCTTGGTACAGCCACCCTCGATGCTGCGCTGGAGCCCTCCGCGCTGGCGCTGGTGACTACAGCATGGGGCTCGTTTGCTACGCACCCAGTGTTGGACGACGGGCCCGTCATCCAGCCTATCGGCCAGCGTGTCTTCGCCGATACCGCGGCGATGGCCAAACTGCTGCCGGTTGTCACCGAACTGCGGCCCGATCGTAAGCCACTAGTCGCGCGAGCGATGGGTGCAGCGGGCTCAGCGGCAGTGATGGGCAGCGACGTGGCGCGTGCAATCGTGTTGGACGAAGCGGGCAGCGAGGCGGCAGCGCTCAAGCTCGGGATCGATGCTGGCCGCTCGCTGTTGGCGGAGGTGGCGAGCCGCGATGACGCCTACCACGCGACGTTGCGCGCGCTGACCGGACTGCTGCACACCGATCCGCTGATGTTCGAGTCCAAGGCGCACCAGCTGCGGATGCTGCAGACGTACGCGGGTGGGTGGGCCCTGCTTCGGCACGACACACTGCTGTACTCCTACCAGATGGGGGCCGAGTGCGACGCAGAAGAGCTGACAGCGCCCTACGGCTGGATCGAGCCGTACCCGGAGGTCTACGCCGAGCTGCGCAAGATGGCCCTGGGATTCGAACGCCGCTTGGTAGCCGCGGGCATCGCCGTGGAGGCGAAGGATCCGGCAGGGTTCGACTCGGACTTCGACATCAAGCACAAGACCGCGGCGCTGGTGAAGTTTCTCGACAAGATGATCGCGTGGTCCAACAAGGAACTGTCGGGCGAGGCGTTTACCGAACAGGAGCGCACGGCGGTCGCGATGGTGGGAGGAGAAGCGGAGTGGGTTGTGCTCACGCTGGCCGACGCGTACGAACTGGGCGCCGGCAACGATGACATGGCGGTCGTCGCCGACGTCTTCACGTTTCGGGGCCAGGCACTTGAGGTTGGGGTAGCCCACCCGGAACTCATCTACGCCGTGATCCCAAGTCCAGATGGTTGGGTCCTGGCGCGCGGGGCTGTGCTGGGGTACCGGGAATTTTTCGTGCCGTCGGCAAATCGAATGACCGACGAGCAGTGGCGCGCCCGCGTGGGGGCATCGAAGGACTTCGAGGCGGGCACCCGTCCACCGTGGCTTGCGGCCATCGAACAGGAT